>VXOZ01000090.1:0-5623 GCA_009839775.1 Chloroflexota bacterium
CTGGTGACGTCGGCGTGGACGCAGCCCGCGGAAACGCAGACTGTGGTGCACTTGGACGTTGATCCGGCGGAAGTCGGCAAAGTCTTCCCCGTGGCAGCGGGGATGGTGGCCGATGCACGCGCGGGACTGGAGGCGCTGGCGGTTGCATGTGTGGACTACCGACCGGAGCGGAGCGCGTGGCTCGACCAGGTGAACGCCTGCAAGAGGCAGTGGCACAACGTGATTGAGGCGGAAATGAGCGATACGGGAGCCCCCATCCGTCCGCAGCATCTCATGGCGCAAATCCAGGCACGGCTCAATCCGGCGGATATCGTGGTCTCCGACGCAAGTTTCTCGGTCGGGTGGGTCGGCACATATCTGCGCGCCCTGCGCGGTGGTCAGCGCTTCCTGTTTCCACGCGGTCTGGCGACGATGGGATTCGGTGTTCCTGCCGCCATTGGCGCGCGGTTCGCGCAGCCGGAGGGCAAGATAGTGGTTGTGGTGGGCGACGGCAGTGTGACCTACGCCATCGGCGAGTTGGCTGTGCTCGCCAAGTACGGTTTAGACATAACTGTGGTTGTGCTAAACAATAGCTGCCTCGGCTATAGCAAGATTTCGGAGATGCTGAACTACAGCGCAGACTACGAGGAAGTGGACTTTCCCGATACCGACTTTGCCATGATTGCGCGGGGCTTTGGCTGTGAAGGCTTATCTGTAAGGGAACCTGCCGAGCTTGGCCCGGCGCTGCACACGGCTTTTACATCCGCAGGCCCGGTGTTGCTCGACGTGCGCGTCGACCCCTGGCAGACGCCGGAACTTGACTTGCGCCAGCGCTTGGCTGCGCTGCAAGAATAGTCAGTAATCAGCTTTTCCACATGGGATTGCGATGACCGAAACTATCAAGAAAGTGGTTGCATACGTTACCCGGGAAGACGAACTCCTGGTCTTCACGCACCGTGACTTTCCTGAAGCCGGTGTGCAAGTGCCGGCCGGCACCGTGGAAGAGGGCGAGACGCTCGACGCGGCTGTGCTGCGCGAAGTGCATGAGGAAACCGGCCTGCCGCTCACGGCGGTGCGGGTTACGGCATACTTGGGGCGTCGTCTTTGGCAAGCTGACCCCTACCGCCATGAACGGCACTTCTACCATCTTCGACTCATCGCCGCCGTGCCGGACAGGTGGCTGCACTACGAGTTGCACGCCGGCACCGGCGAACCCATTGCGTTCTCTTTCTTTTGGGTAAAGCTGGATGACCCGCGTTTGCGCCTTGCCGGTGGGCAGGACGCGCTGTTAGATACGCTTCTACCTACTGCCCAGGAGATATGAACGCCTGTCTCGGTCTGCCTTAAGAACGACAAGGGTGAGACCGGCGCACAGCGGAGAGGAAGCGAGGATGCGGTTACAAGACAGGGTTGCCATAGTCACCGGCGCTGCGGGCGGATTGGGGGCGACGTATGCTCAGGCCATTGCGCGGGAAGGCGGCCGCGTGGCGGTGGTTGACGTGCTTGATGGTGAAGGCACGGCGCAGGGCATTCGCGCGCTCGGCCGGCAAGCACGCGCGTTCCAGGCGGATCTAACCGATGAACAGCAGGTGCAGGGGATGGTACGCCAGGTAGTGGAGGAGTTTGGGCGGATCGACATTCTCGTCAACAACGCGGGCGGCGCCGGACAGCAGGCCGCGGAGTCCGAGATTGAGAAGATCGACCGGGCGCACTGGGATGAGATCATCGCCATCAATCTCACCACGACCATGCTCTGCATCAAGCATGTTGCGCCGCACATGAAACGGCAGCGGAGCGGCAAAATCGTGAACGTCTCCTCGCGCGCTGCGCGGGGCACGGCATGGTTCGGTCAGGTCACGCCGGAATACATCGCCGCCAAAATTGGCGTAATCGGCCTCACGCGCCAGCTTGCCAAGGACCTTGGCCCGTTTGGGATCAACGTGAACTGCCTCGTGCCCAGCTTTACGGTCAGCGGTCCGGCGCTCCAGAACGCCTGGGACTGGATGACAGATGAAGAGCGCGCCCGCATGATCGAAGCCACGCCCCTGCGCCGTCTGCCGGATCCAGAAGAGCTCGCGAGTGTGGTGGTCTTTCTCGTCAGCGACGAGTCCAGCTACGTCACCGGCGCTTGCCTGGACGTCAACGGCGGGTCGCTGATGGCGTAGACCGTTGTGGTATAAGTAGAGAGTGGTGACGAAGACGCTTTTGGCCCGCACTATCGAACGAATGGGCCTATACCGGTGCTCTTGAGGACCTCACACCTTTTGCTTAATGTCATACGTGATTTGAGAAGTCATAGCAGTCAAAGCTACTAATGGCCGTCGCGATTACACAAAAACAGCACGAAGCGTCCGCGCGGGAGGACGTAGGCGCGCTGCGCTGTGCGGTGCTCACGCTTGGCTGCAAGGTAAACCAGGCGGAGACCGAGGAGATACGCGAGCGCTTTGCGCAAGCGGGCTTCGCGCCGGTGCCGTTTGGCGAGCCGGCGGAAGTGAGCGTGGTTAACACCTGCACCGTGACCCACGTGGCCGACCGCAAGTCGCGCCAGATGATCCGCCGCGCCCAGCTTGCCAGCCTGCAAGGCGTCTTGGTGGTGACGGGTTGCTACACGGCTGTTTCACCGGAAGAGGCGGCAGCAGTGGTGCCTGATGCGCTCGTAATTCAGCGCGACCAACAGGAAGACCTGGTGGATATTGTTGCCACTGCGCTGCAAGAGCGGGGCGTGCCGATGCCGGGGCTGCTCTCACCCGAGGAACTGGCTTATGCCGCGATGCTCCAGCCAAGGTCAAGCCGGACTCGCAGCCGCGTCTTCGTCAAAGTGCAGGACGGCTGCTGGCACGCCTGCGCGTACTGCATCGTCCCACGTGCCCGCGGCCGGTCCGTATCGCGCCCGGCGATTGAGATTGTGGAGCGTGTGCGGAAACTCCATGCTGAGGGTGTGGCAGAGGTGGTGCTGACCGGTGTTTGCATTGGCGACTATGAGGACCCCGCCACTGGCAGCAGCTTAACGACGCTCATCCAGCGCCTACTTGACGAGACTGACATCTCTCGCATCCGCATAAGCTCGATCAATCCGATGCATTTCGATTACACTTTCTTGGAATTGTTCGCCCATCCCCGCGTCTGCCGACATATGCACCTACCGCTACAGAGCGGCAGCCCGCACATTCTGCAACGCATGAATCGACGCCATACGCTAGACGAATATCGACAGATCGTGCAGCGGGCGCGGGAGATATGTTCCGCGCTAGCCCTCACGACCGACGTGCTCGTGGGTTTTCCCAGCGAGACCGAGGAGCACTTTGGCGAGACGGCCGCGTTTGTGGAGGAAATGGCATTCGCCGATCTCCACGTCTTCCCGTATTCGGTGCGTCCCCGCACGAGCGCCGCGCACTTCGATGGGCACGTGCCCTTTGGCGTGCGCAAGCAGCGGGTGCGGCGGCTCTTAGCAAGGGTGCCGGCGCTCCGTCAAGCCTATAGAGACCGGTTTATTGGAAGTACGCTCGCTGTGGTGTGGGAAGAGGAAGCGGAGGGTCTTTGGCGCGGCTGTACCGATAACTACCTGCGCGTGTACGTCAAGAGTGATACGATTACAGCAGGGACGATGCGTGCAGTACGGCTTGTGGAGCCTTATAAAGACGGTGTGTTGGGTGAGACGGTAGATGGACCATAGCCGGACACAAGGGCTTGACAGATAGCTGCCCCGAGACCGGTTTGACTTGTGAATTGAGAAGCAAATAAGTGGAAAAAGGCTTTGCGCTCGCGGACGCTTTCCCCGTGCCAGGGTCAGTCTTTGTGGGGGTGAACCGGCGAGCACGTGCGGTGGTTGTAGAGAAGTGAGGTGACAGATGGACTGCATCTTTTGCGGCATTGTGAATGGGAGCCTGCCAACAGAATTGATCTACGAGGGCGACCAGATCGTCGCGTTTCGCGATATTACCCCGCAGGCGCCGACGCACGTCCTCATCGTGCCGCGTGAACACATCGAATCGGTTGCCGCACTTGGTGAAACGCATACGCCGCTGTTGGGCGAGATGTTCCTCGCCGCACAGGAGATCGCGCAGCAGGAGGGTATCGGCGAAACCGGCTACCGCCTCGTCTTCAACTGCGGCCGCGCGGCGGGGCAGTCCGTGGACCACCTGCACCTCCATCTCCTCGGCGGACGCAAGCTGGGCTGGCCGCCGGGTTGATGCTTACGGCGGAACAAGCCAGCGCGCAGTGCTTACTGGGCCTGTTCGTCCGCAGCCGGCGCCAGCCGCGGCTATCCTGTTTTGACCGCCTGCAAGCGCTTCTCTATTATTGGAATTGGTCACAGAAACGGGAGTTGATTGGCAAGTGCGTACGGTTTACGACGACGTGGTTGAACGCCTTGAGCAGAAGGAGTGCCTGGCGGTTGCTACCGTCATACAGGCGCGCGGTTCCACGCCGCAGAAGGTGGGCGCCAAGCTCCTCGTGCATGAGAATGGGCGCACGCAGGGCACAATCGGGGGCGGATGCGTGGAAGCGGAAGTTTGGAAGGAAGCGACGGCGGCGCTGCGCGCAGGAGCATCCCGGATCGTCGAAGTGGACTTGAATGACGACGTGATGGGTGACGTCTGCGGCGGTACGCTCACTGTTTTCATTGATATTTGGCAACCGGAAGCCACGCCGGCGCATGATCCGAACGAGGACAGATCATAGCGAAATGCCTTGCCGGATGTGGTCTCTTTCGTGGCTGAACTTTCCAATTCTGCGCCATCGCGTAACCAGGAACCGGCAGCGAGCTAGCACACTCGTGCTGGCTGACTGCGAGCGCGGCGCTTGCTTCAACCAAAGGCCACGGTGTATGCAAATTGCGGTTGACTATTCGCGGAATTCACGAGGCAGGCGCTCGTGCTGACTTTGGCAAGACAGGTGGCAGCGGTGCTGAAACGCCGCGAATCAGCCGTAATGGTCACCGTCGTCAATGCCCGAGGCGTCGACAACGGCGTGAAACTCGGCGCCAAGCTCCTCATCTCCGCAGACGGATTAAACCACGGTTCGCTGGGTTCCGAGGATCTTGACCGAGCAGCGTGTGAACAGGCTACAGACACAATCGGGGAGGGTGAACCGGGGCTTAAGCAGTACTTGCCCGATGGCACCCCTGCGCCACGCCGCAGCCGCACGTACGTTCAGTTGCTCTTTGAACCGCTCTTGCCCCCCGACCGGCTGCTCGTGATTGGAGCCGGACACATTGCCGTGCCGCTGCATGAAATCGGCACGATTTTGGGTTTTGAAGTGATAGTGGTGGATGACCGCGCGGATTTTGCCACGTGCGAGCGCTTCCCCCAAGCCGATGAAGTGCTCTGCATTCCGTTTGGTACCGTTCCCGCACAGATAGCCATCGACCGCACGACGTATCTGGTGCTCGTCACGCGCGCGCATGAGCATGATGAGGAGGTGCTCAAGCGGGTGGCGGATTCGCCGGCGCCGTACATTGGCATGATTGGCAGCAAGCGGCGCGTGATCACCGTCTACCGGCGGCTGCTCGAGGAAGGGGTGACGCCCGAACAGCTCGCGCGCGTCTATGCTCCGGTTGGACTTGCCATAAACGCCCGGACGCCGCAGGAGATTGCGGTGGCCGTGAGGGCGGAAATTGTAAGCGTTAAACGGCAGGGCAAGGGCA
>VXOZ01000090.1:5633-9967 GCA_009839775.1 Chloroflexota bacterium
CCACTCGGCATTGCGCGAGCTGCCGCGTTCACTGCAGACGGTGGCGGGCGCCGCGCGACCGCCGGTGTCTTTGCCGGAATTCTAACGACGCGAAATTTAGGGATGCATAATCTCACGCGAAATGATACTCTATGGTGCAATAGATTAACGGGAGTGCGATGTGCCCGTTTGCGGGGATTGGTTTGCATGGGGGTTGGGACAGACTCTAACAAGACGTGGAGGGTTTCATGAGAATAGCGGCAAGCATACTGCTCGTTCTAACGGTGATCGGCTTAAGCGCATGCCGCATAGGTCCGACGGCATCGGACAGGCCTCTTGATGAACAGGCGATAACGAGTGAGGTTCAAGAGCAAGAGCAAGAACCGACCAATGTCGTCTTGACCATCGATGGTGAGGGCGTTGCGCCCTCTGCAGTTGCCGTGCCGCGCGGTCCCGTGCACATAGAGATTCACAATAATGCGCAGCAGTCGCGCACGTTCACGCTTACTGGCGAGGCGATTGACGAGCAACAAGCGTCGATTTCTGCCGGGCAAAGTTATATTCTGGAGATCATCCTTCCACCAGGGATATACGAATTCACCGTTACCGGCGGCGGTCAAACAGTGCGTGGCGTGATTACGGCGAATATTCCCAATTCCATTTAGCGCACTGCGTTGAGCGCGATTCTTCAAGCTGAAGCTAAGAGCGCAAATTCGGAGCCACACATTAGCGGTTGGGACAGAGAGCCGTGCAGACTGTTGCACGGCTCTTGCTTTTGCACTTCTTAGAGGCTATCTCAAGAATAGATTCGTCTTGCCGATTCGTGCTTTGACAAGGGCTTCGCGAAGCCCACTCAGCACGAACGGATTTTTACCTTTTCCGTTCGCCCTGAGCCTGTCGAAGGGCATATCTGCACAGAACGAGGTATCTATGCGATGAGTTCTAGTCTCTACGCTCGTACCCCGGCATGAAGCCTTCGAACATGTCCCGTTTCTGCGTCCAGACCCGATCGCCCCAGCCGTCTACCTGGGTGCCCCACTCCCAGTCCGGCAGATCGGGCACGCGGTCAGCAGTGGCCGCAACGCCTTCCAAGAAATCGCGCGGCAAGACGCCCTGGCACTGGGCGGGCGGCTCGATGCCAAGCAGATGGCAGACGAGCGGCACGACACTCGTCATGTGCACGTAGCCCAGCCGTTCGACCGGACGTTGGTAGCCTTGCTTCAGGCCGGGTCCCTGCGCCAGCAGGTATGCCAGATTAGACGATAGCGCCGTGCGGGCGGTGGGCAGATACGGACCGTGATGCGCGCCGTACTCCGCCGGTTTGAAGACGTACGGGTCTTGCCCCGCCGCGTCACCGCCGGGGTAACCGCTCACGTAGCCATCCTCCATGGCATAGACGATGTCGCCGCACTGGTCGCCCCAACAGCCCATGAGCGCGGCGTGGTACTTGGGTAGGGCTACGGCAACCGGGCACTGGCCGGTCTCTGCGTCTACCCACGAACGCAGCAGCGTAATGACCTCGCGCTGGATGCGCACGTACTCCTCCGACCCTTCCGGTGCGTTGACGAAGAGTTCGTAGTTGCGTACCGGTGTAATGAACACTTTCGTGCGCTCCATGTCGATCTTGGCAAAGTCTTCGTTGGGGTCGAAATGCGCCAACGGTTCCCTATAGGCCAGAAAGCCGTTGTCATGCAGCAGGCGTGGGATGTCCGTGGCGCGGAACTGGGGAATGGCGGCATGGTCGGACACGACGATCACGGCGGTGTCGGCCGATGCGTCTGCTAAGAGCGTGCCAAAGAGACGGTCGGCGACTTTGTAGGACTCTCGATAGGCGCGCCAGCCTTCCGCGGCGTTTTCCTCACGGTAGCCGGGGCAAGCGGGATCGACGAGCGGCAAGAAATGGTGGTTGATGTAATCGAAAATGTGGATGTGCGTATAGAGCAAGGCATAGTCTTGCTCTTCGAGAAGAAACTTGCCAGCGCGGGCGATCCACTGGCACTGGTACTCGATCTCTTCCAGGCAAGTATCCAGGTCGGCAATGCCCCAGACGTAGGGGAACACGGAGGCGTGCTCCAAGTACGGTCCAAAGCGCTCAACCAACGATTTGCTTAATTCGGGTGGCTCGCAGAAGTCAGCCACGTGCATGACTTGGGAACGGTAGAGCAGGAGTCGGCTCGCGTCGGGAGCGATTTCGATGGCTTTGCAGCGGAAGGCCGCTGCTTGTGCGGCGCCCTCGACTGTAAAGGAGCGATAGATCCAGTCGCTCCAAGCGCCGAGGCTTGTACGTCCGAGCTCTGTGCGGCTGTCACGCGCCTCGCAAATTGCGACCGTGTCGTATCCGTTGCCCTGGGTGTCGAGGACGAGGCCCCAGAGGGTCTGATTCTCACCCTCACGCTTTGTGATGATTTCGATGGGGAATTCCAGAGGAGGTTTGGCGCCCGCCGGGCATTCCGGCAGGAATTGCCACGAGCCGTCCGCGAGCGGCGGTTGATGAGCAGATTCCAGCAGTGACGCTTGCTGGGTCTGTGGTGTAGGCTGCGTAGCCTTGGCCGGTTGCAAGACGACCCTTGTGCTGTTGGTGAGGTTGTCCTGGGTCGTGTAGCCCCAGGCGGGTGTGACCTCAAACGGCGTGCTGCCATAGTTGGGATGACCGAAGCCGTCAATAACGTGGGCGAGCGGGGATTGGCTGGGTGAGGCCGCCGGGTAATGGATAGCCACGCTCTTGAGTCCGGCTTTCGCGGCCGCTTCGAAGACGTTTTCGGCCGCCACCGCCGGGCGGACGAACGCAGAGAGCGTCTTGTCTTCGTGCTTGGGATTGGGCAGGTTGAGAAACCAGCGCGAAACACTATGCGTCCCGGTATGCGCGCCGGTGGCGAGGGTGGTCCAGTTTGTCGGCGTCCACACCGGCATGGAGGGATACGCCTCGCCGACGATGCCGGCGTCTGCCAGCTTCTTGAGGTTCGGCAGCAGCCCCTCGGCGGCGAACCGCTCGTACATGGGGAACATCATGCCGTCCAGACCAATGACGTAGACGCGTTTTACTCTTTCTTTCATAGACTCACGCTCCTTACAAGGCGAATTCTCTCGGTCCCAGAAATGTCTATGGCGTTCCTGGAAAAGGCGCACTTTGACAGAGACTAACACAGCTAGCACACAAAGGCTGCTGTTCATGGGAAGAAGCGGAGGCGGCGTTCTCTTGGTGAAGCCTGGAGCCTATGTAGGCCGCTCCATGTCAAGCAGCACCCAGTCGCCTGTCTCCCTGCGGTCAAGCAGCCTCAACCCTTCTGCGTCAAAGGCGGCGAGCGCCGCGTCAGCCTTTGCGTCAATGATGCCACAGGCGAGCAGTCGTCCGTGGGGCGCGATCACTGCCCGCAGGTGCGGGGCTAAAGTGATGAGCGTTTGGGCGGTAATGTTGGCGAGCACAACGTCATAGGTGGGCGCAGGGTCGGAAAGCGGCAGAGTTCCCTCTCTCACAGTAATCGCGCTTGCCAGTCCCGCTTCTGCCACGTTGTCGCGGGCGGCGGATACGGCAACCGGGTCCGTATCTAGTGCTTCGACATGCTTAGCGCCGAGCGCGGCCGCGGCAATGGCCAAGATGCCGGAGCCGGTGCCCACGTCAAGTACGCTCTTTCCTGCTACCGGCAGCTTTTCAAGCGCTTCCAAGCAAAGCTGCGTCGTGGGATGCGTCCCCGTGCCAAAGGCCATGCCCGGATCAAGCGCGATCACAGTCTCGCCCGGAGCGGGATCATAGTCCTGCCAGCGCGGCTTGATGACCAGACGCTCGCCGATGTGGAGCACGGTATAGAATTGCTTCCAAGCATTGGCCCAATCCTCCTCCGCCACCCACTGCGTAGTCAGTTCACCCACCAGGTCGCCATGAAAGGCGTGCAGATGCCAGAGGTCTTTTTCGAGGCCGTCACGTCGTGCAACCATGGCGGCAGAATCGGGCACGTATGTGGTGAGCGTGAGCCACGCGCCGACTGGACGGGGATCGTGGTCTACGGTCTCTTGCTCGTGGTCTTGAAAGATTGCGACGCCGCCCTCACCCCACTTGTGCAGCAGCGCCGCCACCGTCTCCGCCGCTTCTTGATGCGCCCGCACGGAGAGTTCCAACCAGCGCGTTGGCGCGTTCATGCTTGGTGTCCGCCCGTTGCGCCTGCAACGCTCTCCGGCTTCGCGGGCCCATGAAATGACACGTTCGGGACGTCCCTAAAACGCTGCCGCATAATCGCGATGGCTTGCGGATTGTCGTCGATGAGCACGAATGAACGGCCGCACTCGTGAGCCGCCGCTCCGGTGGTGCCGCTCCCCGCAAAGAAGTCCAGCACCGTGTCGCCGCAGACACATATACACAT
>VXOZ01000243.1 GCA_009839775.1 Chloroflexota bacterium
CCACAAGCACGCCCCGCCCGGCCACGGCGAAGGCATCGCCTGGGCCACCTGGCCCCGCGGCCGCCTCGCCGGCCTCGTCGCCGACCACCACGCCGAATTCTGGACCCCACCCCTCCACCTCCACGGCGCCACCCTCCGCCTCAACGCCAAAACCGAAGCAGGCGGCTCAATCCGCGTCGAACTCCAGGACGAACACTGGAATCCCCACCAAGGCTTCACCCTGGAGCAATCCACCCCCATCCACGGCGACCACCTCGACGCCCCCGCCACCTGGGGCGCCACTACTCGTATCAGCGCCGCCGCCAGCCGCCCGGTCGTGCTCAGATTCCAACTCCGCCAGGCCACCCTGTTCGGCTTTGAGGTGGTCGAGTAAGCCAATAGGTCGACGCCGATCGTCCGCAGCCACGTCGGACGGAATCACCGGCGCGCATTCGTCAGCACAGCACCAGGAATCCGCCCCGTCTATGCGGTCAGGCGTCCCTCAAAGTGCGCGGCCAGTACCTGGTTGACCCGCGCCGAGGCTTCCATCATCGGCATGTGCCCCACCGCGTCGATCACCTCCACGTGCATCCCGTCGGGGAGACCGCTGGCATGCGAGGCCGGGACGACCTGGTCGTCCGCGCCCCAAATCACCAGGACTCGCCCCGGGTAAGTCGCCAGGCGCTCGCGGATGCAGACGCTCTGCTCGCCGTCCGCGACGAGGTTACCGGCGATCCCCGCCAGGGCCTCCTCGACCCCGTCCAGCCGCTTGTACTGCAGCACCTCGTTCACGAGCCGTCGCGTCACCAGCGCCGGATCGGCGAAAAGCGCGTCCAGCACCGGCTTGATCTGCCGACGACGGCGGGCCGTGGCGAAGCCGTCCAGGAAGCCGGGTCGGAACTCGCGACCGAGGCCGACGCTGGCTATGAGGCTAAGCGACCGCACGCGATCGGGCGCCTTATCGGCCAGCTCGGCCGCAATGGCGCCTCCCAGCGAGTGCCCTGCCAGGTGCGCGGACGGCAGCTCCAGGGCGTCCATGAACCCCGCGACCACCTGCGCCAGCAACCCGACCGTTCCGTCGCCCACGTTCTTCGAGGACTCGCCGTGGCCCGGCAGGTCCAGGGCGTACACCGCGCGTACAGCGGACAGCGCCTCATGGTTGAACAGCCAGTTGTTCAGGTCGCCGCCAAAACCGTGCACCAGCACGGCCGGCTCGCCGCCCTCGCCCAGCTTCAGATAGCGCAGCGAGTGCCCATTGACGTCCACGTGTTGCGGCGACGGCCCTTCGCCCGCCACCGCTTCCGTTTCGGGCGTGAACTCCGCCTCAAACGTGGCGGCGAAGCCATCGATCGCCTCGTCCGCAACGTCCGCATCAGCAATCACCCCCAGCAAGCCGCCCACTGGAATCGTGCTGCCCTCGGCCACCGCCCGCCGGCGCAAGACCCCATTCGCCGGCGACTCCACCGCGCTCAGAATTTTCTCCGTCTCCACGTCCAGCAATTCGGCGCCCTGCTCGACATCCGCGCCCTCGTCAACCAGCCACTTCACCACCACGCCCTGCGTCATCGTCAGGCCCCACTTCGGCATCACCAGCGCCCGCATGTCTGAGCCGCTCATGGCGCGTAGCCCGCCACGCTCCGCACCGCCGCGGCTATCCGCGTGGCGTCCGGCATGTACTGGTCTTCCAGGACCCCGGCAAAGGGCACCGGCGTGTGCGGCGCGGTCACCAGGCTGATGGGCGCCTCCAAAGCATCAAACGCGTGTTGGGCGATTAACGCGGAGATGTCCGTGGCGATGCTGCAGCGTGGCGGCGCCTCGTCTACCACCACCACCCGGCCGGTATTTTCGGCGCTCTCCAGCACCGTGTCCTCGTCCAGCGGCGACGTCGTGCGCAAGTCAACGACCTCGCACTGGATGCCTTCCCCGGCCAACGTCTCCGCCGCCTCAAGTGAGCGATGCACCATCAGCCCCAGGCTGATGATCGACACGTCATTGCCCTCGCGCACCACGTTCGCCTCGCCAAACGGAATGCTGTAGGACTGCTCCGGCACCTCGCCCTCGGTTTCGTAGAGGCCCTTGTGCTCGAAGAAGATCACCGGGTCGTTGTCCCGAATCGCCTGGATCAGCAATCCCTTGGCGTCGTAGGGCGTCACTGGCATCACGCACTTCAGCCCGGGCACGTGCGTGAAAATCGAGTACGGCGACTGCGAGTGCTGCGCTGCGGCGCGAAGCCCCGCGCCATACATCGTGCGCACCACCACCGGCGTCTCCGCCCGACCGCCGAACATGTAGCGGAACTTCGCCGCCTGGTTATAAATCTGGTCGAAACACACCCCCACAAAGTCGCTAAACATCAACTCCGCGACCGGCCGCAGACCGGAAGCCGCCGCGCCAACCGCCGCGCCAATGAAGGCCGACTCCGTAATCGGAGTATCCAGCATCCGATCCCCGTATTTCCCATACAGACCCTTCGTCACCCCCAGCGGGCCGCCCCAGGCGTCCATTTCGCCTTCCGCACCCGAGCCGCCCACCACGTCCTCACCCATCACAATCACGCTGGAATCGCGAGCCATCTCCTGGTCCAGCGCCTCATTGATCGCCTGCAGGATCGTGAGAGTCCGTGCCATCGTGCGCCTCCGTGTCCGCTCAGTAGTCGACGTAGACGTCAGTCAGGTAGTCCGCGGCCGCGGGCGCCGGGTCCGCCTTCGCCGAGCTGACCGACCCGTCGATCAGGGCCGCAACCGCTCGGTCGATGTCGTCAAGTTCTTCCCGCTCGATACCCGCCGACTTCGTGACCCGCCCCGCGAACATATCCAGGCAGTCGTGGTTGGCCCGAGCCGCCTCGGCCTCGCCCGGTGGCCGGTACGTCTGCGCGTCGCCCTCGTAGTGGCCGTAATAGCGGTTCACCTGGCACTCGATGAACGACGGGCCGCCGCCCGCGCGCGCCCGCCGGATCGCCTCGTCCGCCGCCTGGTGGACGGCGAAAAAGTCGTGACCGTCCACGGTCGCGGCCGGCATGCCAAAACCCTCGGCGCGGTCGGCCAGGCTGCTGGCCCCGATGTGATAGTCGGCGGCCGTCGCTTCCGCGTACCCATTGTTCTCGGCCACGAAAATGGCCGGCAGACCCCAGACCGTCGCTAGGTTCATGCTCTCAAACGTGGTGCCCTGGTTCGAGGCGCCATCGCCAATGAAGGCCACGCCAACCTGGCGCGTGCCCTGCACCTTTGCCGCCAGCGCCGCTCCGCAGATCAACGGCGGTCCGCCGCCGACAATCCCGTTGGCGCCCATCATCCCGGCGTCCAGGTCGGCGATGTGCATCGATCCGCCCTTGCCGCGACAGCTGCCCGTGGCCCGACCATAGATCTCGGCCATCATCGCCGGCACGTCCACCCCTTTTGCGATGCAATGCCCGTGCCCGCGATGCGTGGACGCAATCCGATCGGCCTTTGTCAGATGCAGCATCACCCCCACCGCGCACGCCTCTTCACCAGCGTAGAGATGCACAAAGCCCTCAATTTCACCGGCGGCGAATTCGACGTGCACCCGCTCCTCAAACTCGCGGATCGTCCGCATCAGCCGATATGCCTTGAGCAGATCGTCCTTCGTCAGTGCCATCGTCTCGTCCTCTGGAGAACTATCCGCCGTAACCGGAGAAGCCCATCCGCGCGTCGTCCCGCGCGCCTCCCCCTCAGGCTAAGACCACCAGCCAAACTTCTCCAATGGTCGTGCGCGCGAAGCGACATCCACCAACGTCCCGGCCCCGACCCGCCCGTCTTCTCTTCGTCATCCCGGCGTCCCCGGCCGGGACCCAGCAGCACCCAACCATCAAACCGCACCCAAGCCACCCCTGGCGCCCAGCCCCGCCAAATGCTCCCAACCACCGACCACCTCCCCACCAACCGACCCATCGTGCTCAGATTCCAGCCCCACCAGCCCACCCTCTTCGGCTTCGAGGTGGTCGAGTGAGCAATACGACGGCCACGCGATGTCGGCTAGATCTCGGTGGCGACCTCGTGCGTGACTAACAGCGCGCCACGGGGCGTCCGTCGACGCCCAGCCAGCGCACGCGGCCAGCATCGACGAAGCGCAGATCGACGAATCGGCGGAATTCCTGCGTGACGACCGCGGGAACCACCAGGCTGGTCTGGCGCTTCAGCGCCGTGGGGCCCCCACGCGCCGCATCCAATCAATCTGCGGGCGGCTACGCATGTGGCGCGAGGCCGAAGTGCTGGCGGTTGTCGTTCAGCTCATCCCGCTGCGACACCAGCACCCGCCGGTCGTGGTCACCTGCCTCCTCAGTCACCGGTGGAACCGTCTGACAGGGAGTGGAGGTTCATCGGATTAGGGGCCGACGTTCGTTTCATGTTCGGTTAGCTCTGCCGTATCGGCGCGGGCTTGCAACAGGCCGAGTTGAAGCACTCCGTACGGCGCACCTACGATTGCTTTCAGGCCCGCGGGGGCTAGGGCGTCGCGCGCAATCTTGAAGACCTCAATGGCGGTACGGGCGCCACGATCCATGCCCGGTTGCGCGCCTGGGACGGGAGTACGCAGGGATGTATCGGACCGTTCGAGTCGCGGCGCTCTCCATCAAGCCCAAGAAATGGGACAAGCCATTCAACGCTGACAAGCTCGAGGCGTACGTGCGTGAAGCCGCCCGCGAGGGTCCCGAGCTGATCGTAGCCCCGGAGGGGTTTCTCGAGGGCTACGTGGTCATGGACGTCGTGGCGCATCCTGAAAAGGCCGCGATGTTGCACGAGATCGCTGAGCCGCGTGACGGGCCGTATGTGCGGCGGTTCCGTCGCCTGGCGCGCGAGTTGCGCGTAAACCTGTGCCTTGGCTTCGCCGAGCGGGTGGGGCCTGAGGTCTACAACTGCGCCGCGTTCATCGGACACGATGGGCGGATCCGCGGGACCTATCACAAGACGTACTTTGCGGAAGGCACGCATCCCAGTTGGTCGTTCAACCGGATCGGCAAGAAGCTGCGGGCTTTCGATACGGCGCTGGGACGCGCCGGCATCGTGATCTGCGCCGACCGCGCCAACCCATTGATCAGCCGAACGCTGGTGTTGGACGGGGCGCAGTTCATCCTGATCCCTTCCTATGGCTCGCGCAAGAAGTGGCAGAACGAAGCGGTACTGGCCCGCGGGCGCGAAAACGGCGTGCCCGTGGTGCAAGCCAATGTCGGCGTGAACCTGATCGTAAGCAAGGGCGAGGTCGTCGCGTACAAATGGGGCGTGGATCAGATCACCAGCGCCGAGATCGAGGTGCCGATGCCGCCTTCGCGCGCCGGCGCACGACAGGCCGAGCGAACGTACCTCGCCGAGCAGGGTCCGGAGATGGCCCGCCGCTATCGGCGCATGATGGCCAGGCTGGCGAAAGCGGCGAACTAGCCCCGACCACCGTGGCATGGCCAGGGCGAGAGACCGCGTAGGCCGAAGGCTTCCGCGACCCGCACCGCGCACACCGCTCCACACCGCCTGTGCCGCATCACGCGGCCCAAATCAGCGACGAGGATGTGGCCTTCTTGGCGCCTTCCAGAAACTCGTTCTTATAGGACCAGCCAGGCGACGGGAAGTCGAGGCCGTATTCCTCGGCCAGGGTCATGTTGAGCGCGGGTCCGTTCAGCCCGCCTTGGAACGGCATGCCGTACTGCGGCCCTTCCATCACCTGAGGTGGCAGCTCACCGTTCGCCTGCCCGTACTCGTAGTTGACCGTGCAGCTGTCCGCGTTGAAGTGCTAGAACTCGGGGCTGAAATCCGGATGCTTGTCCAGAACATCGTTGATCTGCGTGAAGCCGCCGGCCGCGACGAAATGATTGAAGGTGCCGCCATTCAGCATGCCGACTTCCGCCTGCGTGCCGGCGGCCCTCGTGGCCGCCCTCCTCCTCTTCATCCCCGTCTTCTCTAACTCCTCTGCCCTCTACCCTCTCCCCTTCTTCCCCCGCCATCCCGGCGCCCCGGCCGAATCTCCGTAGGGGCCGTGTCTCCAACCGGCCTCTTCCGGACACTCCTCCAACTCGCCAGCGCCTGTCGGCTGCCAACTCGCTGCTTACGTATTCCCCGCAACGATTGCGCATTCACCGACTCATCCCTATACTCCCTGTCAAGGGCGGATCTACTAGGTCTGGGCGGAGGCCGTAGACGCAATTGCCAATCACCCTTAGATCGTGGTTCGATAATTTCAGCTTCCAAAGTGTTCGTCTTGGCCCCAGTTGGGCAAACGCTGAGATCCAATTTGTCCCAAGCGACAAGGACGCTGCATGGGAGCTGTACGTCGAGCTCCTTACCAGAACAGCCACTCAATCACTCGCCTCTGGTCAAGGTGACGAAGAGGCGGCACTAAAGAGTATTCACTCGATATTCCCGTGCACCCGCGAAATATTGCGCCGCCACGGCCGCCAAGCGATGCAATTCAGCAAGGTGGCAATTCCGATTCTAAATCAGGTCGTGCGACCATTCACCGACAAGTGGCATTCACGGTCGCTCTCACAGAACCTCTCCGCTCCCAATATTAGTGAGGAGTTTCGCAACGAACTGGCAGAACTCCAAGTGCGGCTGCGAAACTACAACAGGATGCTTGCCGAGATAGCAGACGTCGAGGACTTCACTGACCTGGAGGGTCGAGTCATATGCTGAAGTTCACACTGTATCTGTGTACACCTGGCGAAACCAGATGAGCAACGACACTAGGAACGTCTTCATAAGTCACATTCACGAAGACGATGAAGGCCTCGGTAAACTCAAGTCGTTGTTAGGGGATAACGGAATGACGATCAGGGACTATTCGATTAGTTCGGATAACCCAAATCGAGCGCATTCTGATGACTACATAAAGTCGAGCATACTAGCACCACGAATTAGGCAGTCAAGCACGCTTGTAGTGTATATCTCACCCGAAACCAAGGGTAGTCAGTGGGTAGACTGGGAGATTGAGTACGCCCAGAAAAATGACAAGAGAATTGTCGGAGTATGGGCGTACGGCGAGAGCGGGTGTGCGGTCCCAGAAGCGCTCGACAAGTATGCCGATGCGGTGGTGGGCTGGCATGGCAACAGCATCATCGAAGCCATCAATGGTGAGACTAATGATTGGCAACGACCAGACGGCGCGATTACTGAGCCTCGAGACATTAAGAGATATAGCTGTGCTTAGGCGATAGATGAGGATTTTTTCCTACGTTGTGGCTCGAGACTTTGGCTTTGCGCCTAACCCATTCTATGGCGTGTGTACACTGGCGACCTGCAAACCAGTCATACGTAGCGTTGCAGCTGTAGGCGATTGGGTTATCGGTACTGGCAGTAGGACAATGTCTCGTGAAGGACGGTTAGTCTATTGCATGCGAATCACTGAGACGATGTCATTTAATCAATATTGGAGCGACGAACGATTCGAGCTCAAACGACCTAATCTTCGTGGCAGTATGAAACAAGCCTTTGGTGATAACATATATTCTACCGATTCGATCGGTCAATGGGGCCAGCTGAATTCTCATCATAGTTACGCAGACGGCAGTCCGAATCAGCACAATGTAATCCACGACACGAAGACTGACAGAGTCTTGTTAGGATCCGACTTCGCCTATTGGGGAGGCGAGGGACCAGTGATACCAACGAGATTCAGAGACTATGATGGACACGATATCTGTGCCGGCCGAAACCACCGTAGTCGCTTTCCCGAATCGATGGTAAGAGACTTTGTAGCCTGGCTGAGATCCTTAGATGCCTCCGGCTATATCTCTTCCCCATTGGATTGGCCATCGACGGCATGAGCTGTGAGGACTCATCGCAAGGAAGAGTGCCATCCACCGGCCGCGCAATCAAGCGCGCTCTAGCTGAGTATTCGAATAGTGTGATGATCACAGATAAATTGCCGGCGCACGATTTAGCTCCGGTCCTAATGGGCCTGTACGGTGAGGTGGGGAGTATTCTAGCCTCTGCTAAGAAGCTTCAGCGGGAAGCATCTGCCTACACTAACCATCGCCAGCACAGCCTTGAGGAATTTGGTGATGCCCTTTGGTATTTCGCGGCGCTAGCGAGACGCCTCGACGAAAACCTGGAAGCCCTCTTGGGTTCGGTGAGCGATTTCTCGATATCCGCTGAATCGCCAAGGGACCCTCGCGATACGCCAGAATCTCGAATGAGTTCTCTTCTGGCACTTGGCCAAGCCGCCGCTCAGTTACTCACGATTGAACGATCAGATTCACATTCGCAGACTCTGTTACACGGCTTTGTCGCAAGCTACTTGCATGCCTTGAAGACTTTCAATATGGACCTTAGGGATATCATGACTGCAAACGTCAAGAAGACCCATGGTCGATTCCTTAAACCACAGATGTCTGACTTGCCGACGTTTGATAGCAGTTTTCCAATTGAGGAGCGCCTTCCAAATAGATTTGAGATCGCGATCACGCAGCGAGCGAGCGGTCAAAGTTATCTACAGTGGAATGGCGTTTTTATCGGGGATCCATTGACCGACAATATCGTCAATCCTGATGGCTATCGATTTCATGATGTGTTTCACTTCGCACACGCCGCGATCCTACACTGGTCGCCGACGTTTAGAGCGCTAATCAAGCAGAAGCGCAAGAGCTGCCCGAAAGTGGATGAGACTCAAGACGGTGGACGCGCGATTGTTGTTGAAGAAGGGTTGACGGCTTGGATCTTCTCTTGTGCCAAACATCTTGACTGGTTTGAGGGTCACGATGGAGTCTCCTTTGACTTACTGAAGACGATCAGCCAATTTGTGCAAGGCTACGAGGTTGACAGCTGTCCCCTCTACTTATGGGAGTCTGCAATCCTCCAAGGTTACGAGGTGTTTCGGCAGGTCAGACGCAACGATGGTGGGGTCGTGATCGGCGACCGGACAAGTCGGACACTCACGTACGGACCACTTCTGCAGACTTCGACATGAGTTCCGCTCAATTTGTGCGAGCTCTCAGTGAGTTAAATCTGGATAATACTTTTAATCCGTATTCGGACCGATGTGTTGTCCATGACCTCCCTGATGCACCCGAGCGTCGTGCACAGGCGCTATTGGATATGCTCGAGTCTGCCGCCGGTAAGCGTGTCCACTCCATGTGGATCGGTCGAGATCCAGGATATCGCGGCGCTAGGCGCACGGGTCTTGCTCTCACGGATGACTCACATATAGCTGCCCATACCGAACGGTGGGACATGTCAATGCAGCGCCCAACGAGAGGTAACGTGGTCGTCGAGAGAACAGCGACGATCACTTGGAGAGTTCTTTCTCGACTAGATATGCCAATTTTCCTTTGGAATGTCTTTCCATTGCATCCGCATGAGCCAGGCGAACCGTTTAGTAATAGGCGTCACAACTCAGTGGAGCGGGGAATTGGGGAGTACTTTCTCGATCAATTGCTTCTTCTATTGAGTCCGTGCCGTTTAGTTGCAATAGGAAACGATGCGGCGTACTCTGCGCGACGCCTAGCTGATGCAACCCTTGAAGTAGTGCAAGTTCGTCATCCTAGCTATGGTGGTCAGCAACAGTTTATCTCACAAATGCATGATTTATACGGTATAAATAGCGAAGAGAATGAGCCGTGTAACGCCACTCTGTTTGGATCCGAGGAGCCCAATCCCTACTAGGTAAATGTCACGTCGTTCAGATTGGCCCTATAGAGTTTCTCGCCGGAGAAGTACGGGGTGTTCCTCGGGGCAGAGCGCTCCGATCACTTGGGCGTCGGCTCCACCGTAGGGCTCTATGCCGACATCGTCGGTTGCCGGAAGTCGAGGTGCCTCAACGGATACTCAGGAACGCGTTGTTGCCAGTGAGACTCACCTCCTCCACACTGTGCTTGGGTGGTTGTGCTTCCCTAAGCTGTTCCGCGTTTCACCTGCTTCACCGCGTATAGCCCAAAGTCGGGATGCCCGGTCCCCCGGCTGCCGGCTTGCCGACCCCAAACACCTTCGGCTTCAGCCCACCGCCGACCTCGCTGAGCAGACTCGCCAGCGGCCCAAACCCCGACCG
>VXOZ01000083.1:0-6208 GCA_009839775.1 Chloroflexota bacterium
GATCGATGAGCATGCTGCCCAGTATCGCCTGTTCCGCTTCGATGTTCTGCGGCGGCAGGCGCTCCGAACTGGGATTTGCGACGTATTCGGACGCCACTTACGCTTCCTCTTTTTGCACGTCCACCGAAATCGCCGCTTCCACGGCGTGGCCGAGCTTGATCGAAACGGTATACGTGCCCAAGTCGCGGATGGGCTGCTCCAATTCCAAGGCATGGCGATCGATCTCAATCTCGGTCTGTTCTTTAATGGCGTCGGCAATGTGCTGGCCGGTCACCGAGCCGTACAGGCGGTCCTGTTCACCGACGCGTGCCGTGATGACGACGGTCGCGCCGCTCAGCTTAGCGGCGGTATCCATGGCCTCCTGCCGTTCCGTCGCCACGCGCCGCACCGTGGCCGCCTTTTGTTCTTCCCAGAGGCGCTCCGCGCCCTTGGTCGCCTTCTGCGCGAAGCCGCGGGGGATGAGAAAGTTGCGCGCGTGTCCATCGGCAACATCCTTCACCTCGCCGGCCTGACCCAGGTCCGGCACGTTCTTGAGCAAGACGACACGCATAGATAAATCTCCTTGGATTCTCTGAGGTTGTAGGGCTATAGTACTGACTCACGCAGCATGGCTCAAGTAACTTTTGCGCTAACTATTCGCAAGTTGACAAGGGGCAAAGTGACGCGCAAGCTAGGTAGAGAACTCAACCACTATCCTAACATCATTTCGCGCACCTTCATGACTGCAACCCGTCAAGAATCGGAATTCACCGTCGCAGCCTATATCGCCAGGTTTCTCCGTCAGCAGGGCATCCAACGCTTCTGGGGCATCACCGGCGGTGAGAACGTCGATCTTATCAATGCCTGCTACGCCGAGCAGAT
Source organism: Chloroflexota bacterium (assembly GCA_009839775.1). Lineage (GTDB taxonomy): Bacteria > Chloroflexota > UBA11872 > VXOZ01 > VXOZ01 > VXOZ01. Next base: position 862 of record VXOZ01000083.1, read on the forward strand.
CGACTTTCAGCTTGTCCACCACGAGAATACCGCCGCCTTCCTCGCCCAAAACACGGCCTTTCTCACCGGCGTGCCGTCAGTATTTCTGACCACGCTTGGTCCCGGCGCCACGAACATCATCAACGCCGTAGCCGACGCGTATCTGGCGCGGCTTCCGCTCATCGTCATCACCGCCGACTTTGAAGACCCCACCGTGGAGTTTGCCACGCACCAGAACGCCCCGCTGCTGGAGCTCTTGCGTCCCATCACCAAGTGGAACGTGCGCCTGACGCCCGCCAATACGGCAGACTCGCTCGCCTACGCCTGGGCGGTGGCGGCGCAAGGTCGTCCCGGTCCGGTGCACCTGGCGCTGCCGGCGGCAGTGGCCCGCCAGACCATCGCTGCCGTGCCGTTGCAGGCCTCCGCCCGGCCGACCGGCATCATGGACGCGGCGCCATTGCCCCACACCGCGCACGCGCGCCTGACCACCTGCGACGCGCCGGTCGTTGTTCTGGGACTGGAGGCCAACCACCGCCTCAGCCAGGAAGCAATCGTGGCGTTGGTGGACCAATGGGGCGCGCCGGTGGTCAATATGCCCATGAGCAAGGGCATTTTTCCGGAAGACCACCCGCTCTTTGCCGGGATTCACAGCGTGTACGGCTATGCCATCGTGGATGAGTTTCTCGCTCAGGCCGATTGTATCCTGGCCGTGGGATTAGACGGTTCCGACTTCATCCATCCTTGGCAAACAGAGGCCACTACCATCGCCATCCATCCGCATACCGAGGTTGACTCTGCATTCGGCGCGGACTACGTGCTGGTGGGCGACCTGGATGCTACGGTGCGCAGATTGACGCCGGAACTCACCCATCAAGGCGACTGGGGCCCGCGCGCGGCGGCGGCGTGCCGCGCCAAGATACAGCAGCGCTTAGCGCCCAAGGACACGGGTGAAGCTACTGCGTCTTTGACAAAGGCAGCCGTTGCCCCGCAAGCCGTACTCGCCACGCTCCGCGATCTGACCCCGCCGGAGACCATCTTCGCTTGCGACGTGGGGTCGCACAAGCTGCTCTCGTGCCAAATGTGGCAAAGCACGCAGCCGCAGACGTTTCTGGTCTCCAACGGCCTCTCGACCATGGGCTTCGGCGTGCCGGCAGCCTTGGCCGCGAAGCTCTGCGACCCCGAGCGTCCGGTGGTCTGCGTGACCGGCGACGGCGGCCTGCTGATGTACGCTGGCGAATTGGAAACCGTCAAGCGACTCGCGCCGCCGAGTAACGCCCCGTTCGTCATCGTCGTGTTCGTGGACTCCACCTTGGCCCTGATTCGCACCAAGTCGGAAGAGCGAGGCTATGCTGGCATTGAGAATGACTTCGGGCATACCGATTACGTGAAACTGGCGGCGGCATTTGACCTGCCTGCCATCCACATCCAGAGCGAAGACGAATGCGCCGCCAAGCTCCAAGAAGCGCTGGCCCTGAACCGGCCGGTGCTGGTGGCAGTTGAGATCGACGTAGACGAATACCGCCACATGGGTGGCTGACCCGCGCTTGAAAGGAAGGGTGCGTTCCATGGCTACCGTTCACAGACACGAACCGAGCATCTACTACTACACGTTCGGCCCGAATGAGCCGGCCTTGCACATCAATGCCGGTGACCACGTCATCGTGCAGACGGTGGATGCCGGCCATTGGGACCGCAACGGCGAGGAACTCGCTGCTGAAAAGCGCTACTCTCGCCCCGATACCGAATACCGCCAGGCCAATCCCCAGGTCGGTCCTTACTACGTCGAGGAAGCTGAAGTGGGAGACATTCTGTGCGTCCGCATCCACCGGGTAGACCTGAATCGCGACTGGGCCTTTTCGCGCTACAATCCCGGCTTTGGCAACATGGGCGTGGAGGACTACCCCGGCGGGCCCACCGGTCTCAACGAACCCTTGCCGCAGAAGTACTACCATTGGGAAATCGACCTTGAGAGTCAGATGGCGACTCTCGACTTGCCGGAGAGTAAGCTCGGCAGCATCACCATTCCCTGCCATCCCTTTCTCGGCTGTATCGGTGTGGCACCGCGCTTCGGCGAGCACATCAGCACGCTCTCGTCTGCCAACCACGGCGGCAACATGGACTGCGTGGATACCGGACCCGGCACGACCGTCTATCTGCCGGTATTCGTGAAGGGCGCCTATCTGCAGTTTGCCGACGTACACGCCGCGCAGGGCGACGGCGAGCTCTGCGGCGTGGCTTTAGAGACCTGTGCAGAGGTAGAAGTGGAAGTGGAGGTGCGCAAGAGCGGGGGGCCGATCTACTGGCCGCGCTTCGAGGACGACGAATGGATCATGGTCGCGGCCAACACCCGCCCCCTCATGGACGCCTACAAGATCGCCCACGTGGAGCTCATCCGCTGGCTCGCCAGCGACTATGGCTTCGACCTCTGGGACGCCTTCCAAGTCGTCTCCCAGGTGGGCCGCACCCGCGTCGGCAACGTGGTGGATCCGAATTTTACTGTGGTCGCTAAGTTTCCCAAGCGGTACCTGCCGTAGCAGAATTGGGCACTAGCATAGCAGTCCATGGCAGTTTCTGGGTGGTATGCTAATAGGGGAGTATAGTGTTCCCCAGTAAGAGGGGTAAGGCCGGGCACAGGACATGACGGATGAGGATCGAGTCCGGTTGCGCCACATGGTGGACGCTGCGCAGAAGGCCGTAGCCCTGGTTGCCGGCATTTCCTTGGAGCAATACACGGCTGCAGACAGTTTTCCGCTGCGCTTCGCCACGGAACGGTCGCTAGAGATTGTCGGCGAAGCGGCGAGACATGTATCGAACGAATTCAAAGCACTGCATCCGAGTGTGCCGTGGCGACAAGTAATGGGCATGCGCAATCATATAGTACACGGGTACATGACGACCGAAGACGAACTCGTCTGGCGAACAGCAGTGGAACACGCGCCGCGTCTCTTGCGGCAACTAGAGGAAATATTGGGAAGCGCGTCATGATTCCCACGCGAGAGTACGTATTGGAAGAGCTTTTCAAGGTCCGCGCGACGCTGCGGTCCTTTGGCGTTCGCCGGATAGCGGTCTTTGGTTCGGTTGCCCGCAACACTGCACGCGCCGACAGCGATATAGATATCGTTGTGGACATTCCGCGCGGGCAGATCACGCTTGAGAACTTCTTCGGACTCCAAGACTTTCTCAGTGATCACTTTCAGCGGAAAGTAGACGTAATTACGGAGAGTAGCATCAAGCCCTTCGCGCGTGACTTGGTCATGCGGGACGCGGCTTTTCTCGAGGGACTGCGGGAGCCTGAGCCGCAAGAAGAAAAAGCGCTTTCGAAAGCGTAGCGGCGGTGCCTGCATTGAGCCTTCAGAACTGGTGATCAGTTAGGTAGAAATGTAGAGTCTTCAAGTACAGAGCTTACGCTATGACTTTTGACCTCCTCATCCGCAACGGCCGTGTCATCGACGGGCTGGGCAACCCGTGGTTTCGGGCCGATGTGGGCATTACGCAGGGCCGCATTGCCGCCGTGGGACGCTTGGCGTCGAGTAACGCGGAGACCGTGATTGATGCCGAGGGCCACATCGTATGCCCTGGCTTCATCGATGTCCACAATCACTCCGACCTGATTCTGTTGCGTGAGCCGGACCAAACCCCCAAAGTCGCGCAGGGCATCACCACCGAGATTCTCGGTTCCGACGGCATCGGCTACGCGCCCATGTCGCCCAAGCACCTGCGCGAGACCACGCAACTCTACCACGCCATCAACGGCGGCCTGCCGCAGGACGTGCCTCTGTGGCAGACCATACCGGAGTACTTGGATCGCTTCGACGGGAAAGTTGCCGTCAATGTTGCCTTCCAGGTGCCGCACAATGCGCTGCGGTTAGCGGTGATTGGCTGGGAGAACCGGGCCGCGACCGAGGATGACCTCAAGCAGATGGCGCGCCTGGCCGCGGAGGCGATGGAACAAGGTTGCGTGGGCTTTGCGACAGGTCTTTCGTACCATCCGCACGTATTCTGCGGGTTGGAGGAACTCGTCGCTGTCAGCCAGGCCGTAGCCGCCTATGGCGGCGTCTACAACACGCACATGCGCTACCATCTGGGCGACCAGTTCCTGGACCCAGTGCACGAGACGCTGGACGTAGCGCGCCAAGCCGACATTCCCGTCCACATCGCCCACTATCTCATCTCCGGCGTGCACACGTGGGGGCTCAGCAGCCAGCGGCTGGCGCTCGTGGACTCCGCCCGCGCCGAGGGACTCGATGTCACGTTCGATGCCTACTGCTATCCCGCCGGTTCGACCACCGGCATGTTTGTACTGCCACTCTGGATGGGCGCCGATGGGCCGCAGGCTATGCTCAAGCGCGTGCGCTCGCCCAACGTGATGGCACAAATCCTCGATGAGATTGAAGGCCGCGAGCGCGATTTCTACGCCCGCATGCAGATCACGCACATCGGCCCGGAGCGCTACCGGGAATGGGAAGGCCGCCGCCTGGCGGACGTGGCCGATGAAGTGGGCGAAGCGCCAGACGCGCTGCTGCTGCGGCTGCTCGATGAAACGGCGTTGGAACTCGGTTTCACGTTCCATTTCGGCAACGAGGCGGACGTGCAGGCCATTATCCAGCACCCGGCGCACATAGGCTCCACGGATGCCATCATGATGGGGAGTTCACCCCATCCCCGTGCCTACGGCACCTACCCGCGCTTCCTCGGTCACTACACCCGCGAACTTGGCCTCTTCACGCTGGAAGACGCCATCCGCCGCTTCACCGGCTTCCCCGCGCAGCGCTTTGGCTTGTCCGACCGCGGCATCATTCGCACCGGTATGGCCGCCGACATCGTGGTCTTCGATCCCGCCACCATCATTGACCGGTCTACCTTCGAAGACCCGCGTCAGTATCCCGTCGGCATCGACCACGTGCTCGTCAACGGCACGCCCGTCATCGCCGACGGCACCCCCACCGGCGCCCGCCCGGGCCGGGCGCTCCAACGGGGTTAGCCCTATTCCCGACTGACGCCTTCTCTGAATGGGGGCTGAACGGCGCCTCGCCTGGCTGACGATTCCCCCAATCCGCGTCGCGAGCGCTTGCACGGTTTCCCGTTCCCATCCTCTGTGTGAATTCCTAGATTCTGGCGCATAATGGCGGCACGCCGCGTGCACGTCCGTGCTGTATTCTCTAGCAGTGCAGTACCTGCGCAAACCCGTACATGAAGGTATGTGTTGAAGTTTATCCAACAATAGCCTGAGTTAAATGCCTATTTTCTTGAAAATAATGATAATGTTCTAGTATATAAGTTTCATTCTTCAAAAAGGTGCGCTATACTCTCCAAAAGGTATAGGATTCTAAACATGCGGTTGGGGGAGGTTAGCAAAACCGCTATAATC
>VXOZ01000083.1:6218-9299 GCA_009839775.1 Chloroflexota bacterium
GGGTAACCATAATGGACTCTAGTCCCGTCGTTCAGACGGAGGGTCTCACAAAGAGGTACGGCAAGATCCTTGCGGTAGACAACCTGTCGTTGACCGTGCCGCGCGGCCACGTCTTTGGCCTGCTGGGCCCCAACGGCTCCGGCAAGACCACCACCATGGGCATGCTGCTCGGTCTCGTGCGACCGACTGCCGGCAGCTTTAGCCTGTTCGGCACGCGAACCAATCATCAAGCAGCCCTGCGCCGCGTTGGCGCCATAGTGGAGACTCCGGCATTCTATCCGTATCTTTCCGGTCGGCAGAATCTCGCCTACTTCCAGGGAATCTTAGGGCGAGGAGACGCGCAGGAACTCGACGACCTGCTGGAACGGGTCGGCTTGGCGGACCGGGCGAACGATCGCTTCCACACTTACTCCCTCGGCATGAAGCAACGCCTGGGTCTTGCCTACGCGCTGCTAGGCGATCCAGAACTGCTCTTTCTGGACGAGCCCACCAACGGCATGGACCCCGCCGGCATGGCCGAGATGCGCGACTTGATCCGCAGCCTCGGCACGGAAGACCGCACGGTCTTTCTCTCCAGCCACCTGCTCCACGAGGTCGAGCAGGTCTGCGACAGCGTGGTGATTCTTTCCAAGGGCAAGCTCATCGCGCAGGGCAGCGTGGCCGAACTGCTGCAAGGGCGCGGGCAAATCCGCCTGCGCACCACCGACAATGACGAGGCAGCCGCCGTGCTGGCGGCATTGGATTGGGTCGAAGAGGCGGGCATCGAGAATGGGACTGTGGTTGTCACCGCGCCGTCCGAACGCGCGGCGGAGTTGAGCGCTGCCTTGGGACAGGCCGACATCTACGTCACCGAGATGACATCCGGCCAGGAGTCGCTGGAAAGCTACTTCCTTGAGATCACTGCCGCGGAAGAAGGAGAAGAAGCCAAATGATCCCCCACGTCTTGCGACTCAGTGTTTGGGAATGGCAGAAGCTCCGCCGCCGCATGTTGCCGTGGCTCCTGCTGGCAATTGTCGTCATTCTAATGCAAGTGGCCGTATGGGGCGCCTACGCCGTGTACCGCACCGAGCCCTTCTCGCCCCGGCATGCTATCGGATTAGGCGAGACCGCAGGCGAGAACGGAAGCGAGAACAGGGAAACGATCTTCGAAGCGGAATGGGCATGCAAGGACGTGCGGGGCGAGCGCATCCCGCCGGGAATAGAGGAACTCTCGGACGAGCATCGGGAGCGCGCACTTGAGAGTGTGGAGGAGTTTCGCGAATCGTGCGCAGGATATGAGGAGTTCCGCAACTTTACGAGTAACGCGGTCTTGTTGCCCAATAGCATTCTCTTAGGCTTCGACCTGCTGCAAGGGACCCTGTTCATTCTCGTCAGCATCTTGGGCGCGGCGGCGCTGGGGAGCGAATACGGCTGGGGCACGCTGCGCACGGTGCTGACGAAAGGCACGGGCCGCTGGCAGTTCCTGACGGCCAAGCTCGTCGCCCTCATGTTCACGGCGCTGGTTGGACTGCTCATCGCCTCAGCCACGGTGGCGTTGAGCAGCGTCTTGATTGGCGTCCTTGGCCTGGAAGGCGAACCGCTGCAAGGCTCGGCGGAGTGGCTTGACGTGCCGCTGAAGATCGGCGCGCTGCTCTATAGCTTCCTCCCGTACGTGATGCTGGCGCTCCTCGCCACGGCCTTGACCTCGTCTACGGCTGCGGGCATCACCGCCTTCGTGGTCTATTACTTGATCGAGGCGACGCTTTTCCCGCCCTTGAATAACTTCGAGTGGTTCCAGCGGGCCTCCGAATACCTGCTCAGCCCGAACGCCACAGCCCTGCTCAGTTCGAGCTATGGCGAGGTTACCGTCACGATCGGAGAAAACGGCGACGCGGCGCAGCCGGACGTACTTCATGCAGTCATTGTCCTGGCAGCCTACACGCTCGTCTTCGGCGCAGCCACCTTCTGGCTCTTCCAACGCCGCGACATCACCGGCGCGAAAGGCGGCTGACGTCCGGTAAGGGAAAAAGCGCTGCAAAGCGCTCAGGGTCTGTCTACGCGAGGGTCACGACGCGTCGTGACCCTCGTGGTTAACCGTGAGGAAATCCGGGACAGACTCCGCCGTACCGGTATGGTACTATGCGACTCACAAAGGAGTGCGCGCAGCCATTGCCGTGCCCGGGGCGGCAGCAGCAATTGGGTACGCAGAAGCCGCTGGGTACGGATGCGCGGCACGCCCGGTGTGTGCGGCGGCATGGTTGCCAAGAGACCGTGGTCCCGCAGGGATTCTGCGGCATGGCAATACCGCGCGCCATAGATAGCTTTTACCGGTACAAGAAGTTTGCGCAATGCGCAATTGACGTGTGGAAGGAGAGGCACCGTGAGTACCAATCAAGACTGGTGGCCGGATCAATTGAACCTGAAGCCCCTGCGCCAGGATTCTCCTCAGTCCGATCCCATGGCGGAGGACTTCGATTACGCCGAGGAGCTGCAAAGCCTCGACGTCGAGGCCCTGAAACAGGACATCGAAGCGGTCATGACGACCTCGCAGGACTGGTGGCCGGCCGACTACGGCCACTATGGGCCGCTCTTCATCCGCATGACGTGGCACGCCGCCGGCACGTACCGCATCAGCGACGGCCGGGGCGGTGGCGGCGCGGGCTACCAACGCTTCGCGCCCCTCAATAGCTGGCCTGACAACGCCAGCCTGGATAAGGCGCGCCGTTTGCTCTGGCCTATCAAGCAGAGATACGGCCGCAAGCTATCTTGGGCGGACCTCATCATCTATGCCGGAAACTGTGCGCTGGAGTCCATGGGCTTCAAGACCTTTGGCTTCGCCTTCGGGCGACCGGACGTCTGGGAAGCTGACGAGACCTACTGGGGGTCTGAGAAAGTATGGCTCGATGACGAGCGGCACGATGGCGACGGCGAACTCCAGGGGCCGCTGGCCGCCGACCACATGGGCCTGATCTACGTGAATCCGGAGGGGCCGAACGGCAACCCGGATTCCCTCGCCGCGGCCAAGTTCATCCGCCAGACGTTCAGCCGCATGGCCATGAACGATGAAGAAACGGTGGCGCTCATTGCCGGCGGACACACCTT
>VXOZ01000083.1:9309-9704 GCA_009839775.1 Chloroflexota bacterium
GGGGGCGAGCATCGAGGAACAAGGTTTTGGCTGGAAGAACAGCGCCGGCAGCGGCAAAGGCGTGGACACGTTCACCAGCGGCCTGGAAGGCGCGTGGACCGACAACCCGGTGAAGTGGGACAACAATTTCTTTGAGAATCTGTATAAGCACGACTGGGAGTTGACCAAGAGCCCGGCGGGCAAGTGGCAGTATACCCCCAAGGACGCGGCCGCCGTTGCCACCGTGCCGGACGCGCATGATCCCGCCAAGATGCACGCGCCCATGATGCTCACCACGGACCTCTCACTGCGGATGGACCCGGATTACGGTCCGATCGCGCATCCGTTCCTGGAAAGACGTGAAGCGTTGGAAGACGGGTTTGCCCCGGCCTGGTTCAAGCTGATCCATCGCGAAA
>VXOZ01000369.1 GCA_009839775.1 Chloroflexota bacterium
CTTGGCGATTGCGGGGCTGGTCCTGGCGATCGTGTTCATCGCGGTGCCGGCGTTGCAGAGGAACAGCCGGAACACGCAGAGGAGAAGCGATTTGGCTAATTTGAGGGCTCAGGTAGATACTTGGGTGGCTAACAACGGTGGGAAGATTCCTTCAACCCAAGCCCATCTTGAGAGTATTCTTGGCTCGACCGGCTGGGGTCACTACAACGGTAATGATGCTGAGCCCGACCCAGCTTGGCCATCGGCAGTGGTAGCAACTTCCACTGACGAGACGATTACTGTGTTTGACAAAACTTTCTCAAGCACAGCTGCCAATATAACGGGTACAGCTCTGCCTAATAGACAGTCAATCCATATTTGGCTGGAGAGGAAGTGCGATGCCGACGCAATATTAGCTGACGGCAACGATGCCGATACCGGCGGAACAGACAAGTACGCTGCCGCTGATACCGACGCCTCCACGGCTCGTGCGATAGCCTTCATCTACCAGATTGAAGGTGAGGACAACGCTCGCTGCGAAGACAACATCTAGGCTTGGGTATAGCCTAGTAACCTGAGGGGTATTCCACGATGTTTGCCAAAAACACCAAGAACCAAGCCGGCTTCACGATCGTCGAGGTCATGATCGTCCTCGCCATCGCCGGTCTGGTTCTGGCCATCGTCTTTATCGCCGTCCCGGCTCTCCAGCGCAACAGCCGCAACACCCAGCGGAGATCCGACCTGGCCAACCTGAGGGCTCAGTTCGATACGTGGACGGCGAATAATGGCACTAAAATACCAAGAGACACAGTTCTCAGTGATTTGAGTTCTATTGTTGGCAGTACGGGCTGGGGTCATTACAACGGTAATGTAGCGGCTCCCACTAGAGTTTTCCTAAATACTACAACTACGCCAGCACATTGTTCTGACCCGGCGCATACGACTCAAGCTGCTTGCACGGGTGCAGGTGAAACTTGGAACCCTGCGGTAACAACAACCCCGCAGCTAGACGAACATAGAATAGGCTATGCAACAGATTTAAGTGCTGCCGATTTGGCTAACTTAGAATACCCTGGTCGCCAAGAGATACATGTCTTCGGCGAGATGGAATGCGTTCTCTCGGTATTGACCGGTGGTAATGATATAGATGCGCGTACAGGAACGCCAGCTAAGTATGCCGCAGCCTATGCCGATTTGAAGAATTCTCATGCCAAAGCATTGGCCTATGTTTACCAGATAGAAGGTGAAGACAACGCCCGTTGCGAGGATAACACCTAGCCGGTTATCTGAAGTTCGAGAAAAGCCGCCTCGAAAAGGCGGTTTTTCTTTTTAGTTAGGCCAGTAAGAAATACCTAAGAGGAACGAATACGGTTTTGGCAGCCATCTATGGCATCAGAGTGCATAAGAAAAGTCGATACCAGTGTATTGGAGTACATAAGAAATGACCAAGCCAGATAGGCGTATTTCCTATCGCGACTATGGGTTAGCCGGCTTCGGCTTTTTCTATAAAGACGGGTTCAAATCAGGAGGAAGTAATCCAAGGGGACTGAAACTATATCCTGCCGGCTGTCAAGCCGCAGCTCCGACTTGGAGAACACCAGACCGTATGGGCATTTCACTTTCTTCATCGTGGCCACCGTCTGATCCGCGCCTTTGTTTCCCAGCCCGAATTCAATGGCTATTCTTTTGTGGTTGCTGATTTGCAGTATGAAATCGCAGTGTCCGCCGGCCTTGCTGTAGTGATGGGTAAGGGAGCCTTTGCCAGCGGCGGTGAATTCGCGCTGGTAGTGCAGCCCGGCGACGTCTTCGAGCAACTGCCCGCGACGTCGGCCGTCGGCCGTCGGTTCTCCGGTGAAATCCAGATAAGACGATCTGATGGCCGGGCTGGTGAAGATATACTTGGCCGGCCGCCGGCTGGAGCTGAAAGGGCTGCCGCCGTACGCGGGTATTTTAATCAGGATGCCGGCTTTGACCAAAACGTCCATAATGCTGATCAGCTGCTGGCGGCTGATATCCAAGGCTTGGCTCAATTTAGGCAAGCCGACCACGTCGCCGGACGAGGCCAGCATGTTGAGCAGGCGTGGAACGGCCGATAGGGTGGCGGCACTGAAATCGCGCCAGGAACGCAGATCGACGTTGACGACTTTGTCTATCACCGTCTGCATATCTTTCCGCAACAACGCCCGCCGGCGCTGAATGGCCAAGGGCATAGTGCCGTATTCCAGGTAAAACGGCAAATCAAGCGGCTTGCTGGCGGCATGGTAACGATTAACGGCCGCTTTTAAGTCTTTCAGCCGGCGATACGCCTCGTCGGCCGAATTTGAACCGTAAAGAGATTGCATCAGCTGTTCGCGCAGCTGTTCGTCAATCGGCTGCTGGTTGGCGAGGAGTTGGTATTCGGCGAAGCTGAGCGGGTACATGGTTTCTATCCTTGCCCTTCGGCCGGCGACATTGGCGTCCATTTGCAGGTGCAGGGCCGAGGAGCCGCTGCAAAGCATGAACACCTTTCGGCTACGGTCATAGACAGTTTTGAGAACCTGCGCCCAAGCGGGGTCGGCCTGCGCCTCGTCAACTAGAATCAATGTCGGCTTCTTCAAGTTCTCGAAATAATCGCCCAAAATCTCTTCTTGGTAAACCGATAGTATGTCCGTTAATCCGGCTCCGGCGATGACCGCTTCATCCAAGGACACGTAAAGTAAGTTTATGTCCTGACCGTACTCGACAGCCTGCAGGTAGGTTTGCGCCAAAACGGTGGTTTTGCCCACGCCCCTCAACCCCGGTATGACCCACCACCTGTCATGGCCGCCATGCTCCATGAAGTCATCGACAGCTGAGCGGATCGTTTGCTGCACCGGGCGGCGGGGATAAAGAGCCCCGTCCGGCCGGCTGGCCGTCTCTCGGAGCGTGACTGGCGCCGTTTGGGATTGCCGTCGGAGGTAGTTGAGAATTATTTGCTTGTCCATGATGAAATGTTGGTAACATTCATATTACCACAAATATGGCTTGGTAGTAAAGTATAATTTACTACCGCTTGACTACTTGCAGCTGGCAATGACATCATTAATCTGCCGGTCAGACGAGATAAAAGGCCGCTGACCTGTGGCAAATTTGTGAACGATGTTATGCCGCCTCGCATACGCTAGACTAACTCAGCAGTCTAGTGCACTCCTGATGCTAGACCGCTACAACAGTCTAGGTAGGAAAGACATTTCCCAGCTTGTTGAGGGCATCGATCAGGCGCGTTACGACCGCGGTCTAGTTTTTGCCAACGTGGATCCGGTCTGCATAGACGGTAAATATTTGAAGATTCCGCTGGATTACTCTTCCTTGCATGCAACTTGGCCGACGAGCTAGGGTAATTCCGTAATATTCTTACCCCACCCACCGCCCTGTTTCTGTTTATTTTCATTGGCGAGCAATGTTAGTTTACTCCTGAAATTTCGGGGGATGTTCCTGATAATAAAGTAGATAAGAAAGAGGGCGGGTTCACGATCGTGGAGGTCATGATCGTCTTGGCGATTGCGGGGCTGGTCCTGGCGATCGTGTTCATCGCGGTGCCGGCGTTGCAGAGGAACAGCCGGAACACGCAGAGGAGAAGCGATTTGGCTAATTTGAGGGCTCAATTTGACACTTGGACGAGCAATAACAACGGGAAGTTGCCGACTACCGCAGATCATATGCTATCTATCACCGGTTCCACCGGCTGGGGTCACTACAATGGTAATGATGACGAGCCGGGATTCACGCTAATAACTGCCGATCCCGGAACAGGTACGGCATCAGCAGCTTGTAATGCCAGCACAACGCCAGCGTGCACCAACAATGACACGCGACCAGCCGGTAAGGCGGGCGGAACTGCTGCAGGCGAATATGTAATAACTTATGCTGATGACAAAGACCCTACCACCGCTGTAGTACTGCCCAATCGCCAAGAGATACACATTTGGGGTCAGATGGCTTGCGATACGGATGGCATCTTGGCTGCCGGCAACGATGCGGATAATGCTGTAACGGCAGGTAAATACGCAGCAGGTGACATATTGCCATCCAACGCTAGAGCGGTTGCGTTCGTCTACCAGATAGAGGGTGAAGACAACGCCCGCTGCGAAGACAACGTCTAGGCTTAGTTGACCTTTAGCGGAGAACCCAAACGATGTTTGCCAAAGACCCTAAGAACCAAGCCGGCTTCACGATCGTCGAGGTCATGATCGTCCTCGCCATCGCCGGCCTGGTTCTGGCTATCGTCTTCATTGCGGTACCGGCCCTGCAAAGGAACAGCCGCAACACCCAGCGTCGGTCCGATCTGGCCAACCTACGGGCTCAGGTTCAAACATGGACTAGTAACAATGGTGGTAAAATCCCTAATGCTGCGACTGCGACTGACGCTCTGGCTGATATAGTCAACAGCGCCGGCTGGGGCCATTACAGCGGTAATGGACCGCACCCTTTACATTCTGTTATGTCACGGACATCTGTAACAACGCCAGCAAACTGCGGTAGTGGAGTTTGGACTGACGCTGGCTCACCGCCTGACGGCATAGTGCAAGCGTCGGAGTGCAATCCTATGAGTAGTTTCGTGGCCGCCTCAACTGTCACAACGCCTGGTGATACGCCAGAATACACCATCGGCTATGCTTTCGAGCTTGATCCGGGGGCTGCCCCGGAATTTCTGTATCCGGATCGCCAAGAAATTCATGTTTTCGGAGGTTATGCCTGCAATAAAGATATACTGAATGGCGGAAACGATACAGATGATAGCGGGCCTAGTAAATACGACATTAACGACTTAGTAGATTCAAATGCTCGGGCGGTTGCGTTCGTCTACCAGATAGAGGGTGAAGACAACGCCCGCTGCGAAGACAACGTCTAGTGTATGGCAGTTGAAGAAATTTTCCTTTTACAGTGCAGCTCTTATTTTAACTATACCTTTTTCAATGGTACTGTCACTCTATTAGAGTGACCGCGGGTGATAACTTCGTAAACAGTGTCATTGATAAACAGCAGCTTGCCATTTGCGTCAACTATGTGCATGGACAGGCTGTAGAGCCTGTTTTTTTCTATCTTGTCCTTGTCGTATCTGATTTTGAAACTTATGGGCGAGTTGCCGGGATCTACGATCACTTGCTCGGCTATCAAATCGCTTGGCGCATCAGCCAAGCTCGTATCTCTGATCTGAGCAATCAGTTTAGCTCCTTCCGGCAGGTTGTTGTTGCGACCGTAAGTGACTTTGCCGGTGACCGAACCTGTCAGTTTATTACTAGCTTCAGAGCCCTCGGGTGGATTGATAATCGTCAACTTGGTATTAACGTTAGTCAGTTCGCCCGGCCTGTAGGCACGGTTGGGGAAATTATTGGTCAGAATCGTCTCGCCTTGCGGCCCGTAAACGCGTACCAGAACCATATACAGGCCGTTGCCGTCCAAGTCTTCGTCCGGATTGATTTCAAAGCTTACGGGCGGGTCGGAGGGATCCTCTATCGTTACGGCCGCCACCTTTATGTTACCCATGAAAGGGTGCGGGTTGACTTTTTCCAAACTGACGACCATGCGGGAGCCGGCAGGCAGTTCCAACTGGTCATCGTATCTCACTTTGCCGGTTACGGCGGCCGCGGTGGATTCCCTTTCCGGTTCTTCGACGACGGGAGGTTCAATCTCAGGGTCTCTTAGGGTTTCTGTCTGTTGAATCGGCGCCAACGTTATCTCGGCATTTTGGAATTTGTCCGGTGATGTTTCGGGCAGGGTGTCTTTGGCAAACACCAGCGTCCCAGCCGCGCTAATCTCAGCCTTGATGACATAAGAGCTGTCAACATCGATATCGTCAAGGTCGTAATCCAGCCGGAAGCTGACCGCGAAGGGCGCCGGATTCGGGATTACCTGTTCGGCAATGATGTCGCCGGGAATACCTTGCTCCGAAATTTCCCGCAGCTGAACCGTCATGACAACACCGGCCGGCAAGGCGGTGCTACTGTCATAGTTAATTACTCCCTCCAAGATACCCAGCTTGCCATCGGGCTCAAGCGGTTCGTCTTCGCGCTCAACCTCTACCAGCTCAACTTCCACCCGGCCGGGATTGCCTCTGGTAATCACGTCATAAGCCGTGTCGTTGATGAACAGCAATTGATTGCTTGAATCGTAGACGCGAACCGACAGGCCGTAAGTGTTCCTGTCTGAAATATCACTAGGGCTGTAGCCGATCCTGAACCTGGTAGGCAAAGATGCCACGTCTTCAAGCACCCGCTCAACTATCAGTTCGCTCGGACCGTCAGCGTAACTGACGTCTCGAATCTGGATAACCAGCCGGCTGTCTTCCGGCAGGCTGACGCGCTCTTCGCCGTGGCTGATAACGCCGATGACGGCCGGACCCCGCAGAAAAGCGTAATAGATGAACAGGCACAGCAAGCCGGTAATCAACAAACCGACGGTTATCGTCAGGGTTTTGTCTATTCGCTTGATTCTGGACGCGGATTTCATAATCGTTCCAACTTAAGAGATGTTCGCAATATCC
Organism: Chloroflexota bacterium; assembly: GCA_009839775.1. GTDB lineage: Bacteria > Chloroflexota > UBA11872 > VXOZ01 > VXOZ01 > VXOZ01. The sequence goes on from VXOZ01000369.1 coordinate 6,482, forward strand.
ACCATTGTATCACGGTCCAAGAACGCAATTTTAAGAGAAGGAGCTCTAATCGTCACCGCAGCCGCCGTCCCGCCAGGGCTGGGCCAGATTTGAGCTGCCGAGGGCTGATTCTCTGGCCGCCGCCGCGTCGCAGTAGCCGCCGAATTCGTTCCTGAGCTGGTAAATGACGGTCGTCTTATACCAGTTGCCCTCTATGGCTTTGACCGCGCTCCAAATGCCGGCCAAATCCAAGCTGCCGTCATCGTTTTCGTACGTGTCATACAGCCAATCGGGCATTTCTCCCCTGAAGGCTTGCCGGACCAGTTCAATGGCGGCCTGAGACGGTTGCCGGCTGTCGCTGTAGGGGCAGCCCGCTGCCCAGTAGTTGCTGTAATCCTCGGGGAAGACGGCGAACTTGGCCGCGTCGGCATAAAGTTCGCTGGCTTTGCAATCGTCGCTACTGGCGCCATTGGCCAACTCGCTGAAGTAAAGGAAAGCGACGGCAATCGGTCCCGGCTCAGTGGCCAGGTTATTGGATAAGGTATAGACGTGAGCCAGCTCGTGGGTATAAAGACCCAGGTAACTCTCATCGCCCGCCCAGCCGGAATTATATTTCATATTGGAAGCGCCGGTGTAGTTGAGCGGAATACTGTTGAACCAGGTCAACTGCACGCTGGCGTGCTCGGCGGTAGCGCTGGTGACAATAGAGAAATTGGGCCGATTGATGTAGTTCCACGTTTCAATCAGCCAAGGGTGTTCATCGCCGCGGTCCTTGACCAGCAACTCCTCTATGGCGTACCTGATTTCGTTGCTAGGGGTTTTTACCAAGGCCTCGGCGGAAGCGACCGACACAGAGCCTCTGACAGCGACGACGCGCATCTTGTAGGTATCAAGGCTGTCAACGGTGGCTGAGAAGGCTCTGGCGGCCGAGGATTCGCCGCTGATGTCGGTTAAATCTTCCGAATCAAAGGCTTGCTGCTGGCTGTCGTCGAAAACCTCGTAACTCTTGCGCCACTGAATTAGGTATTGCGTTGGCGGATTGGCATCGTTGCTGGCCGGCTCTTCCCAGTAAACAGAGAGCTTTTGACCGTCGGTTCCGGAGATTATGCTCACGTGTACGTTTGAGGGTCGGCTCAGGCCGGGTTGATGAATCCCGGTCGTCAGAGCTTCCGCAACCTCGCTGACCCGGCTGCCGTAGTCATTGCCGGCCAGAACCCTGATCTGGTAAGCTTCGTTGAGATTCAGGCCGGTTAAGGTAGCCGTCCTGATATCTTGGCCGAAACGCCCGCTGGCCGAATAAGAAGCGTCAGAATTCCTAATTCGCCACTGAACCTTATAGTAATCCGCCATTCCGCCGCTTGTCGGCGCTTGCCAGCTGACGGTTAAATCGTCGCCCTGCCGGGTCATGCCGGTGATAGCGGGAGCGCCGGGAATCCTCTCGGCGATCGTGTTCTGGGTCAGGACTGGCTGGCTTGAGGACTGCGGTTGCGGCGGAATCAGAATCGGTTGGAAATCAGCGGCCTGCGGAGAACCCGCCGGGGTGATGGAGCCGCGATCAACGCCGCCAACCACGCCCTCACCGGCTCCGGAAGCGGATGAGGAGATGCCGGAAACAATCAGCGAGCAGGCTACTGTCAGGGTGGCAATCAACCAGAGAGTTTTCGTGGAAATCGTCAGTTCGCTCATAAAATGTTGTCAACTCTATAACGACTTCCTTATTTTACAATCTGTTGCTGATTTTACAAAGCATGAGCATTAACAGAGCGCCGATTGTCAGGCGTTACCAAAACTCGCCCAATTCAGGGCTTTAGTAGATAGGAAAATCAAAGATTCAAATTCAACCCACCGGTCGGTCTTGACATAAGGCTTTCGCTGCTGCTAGCATGGGGTTAATCACCAGTGCCGGACAGGCCTAAGGTTTCGACCGACCGCCGATGCCGGCTCTTTTTTATTTCTTGTTTTTGACAGGCGAGCGGTCGGCTATCTTTGATTTTATGTTCTTAACCAGGACGATGTGGTCCCGGTATTTGCCCATCAGGGATGAGTATTTGCCGGTTGGCGTGATAATCTTTTTCAGCTTTTTGCGCTCTATTAGGAATTCAATTAGGCAGGCGAAATCACCGTCGCTGGTCACGACGACGGCTTGGTCGTAGTTATCATATTCAACTGCTGCCGCATGCAGGACCAACTCGGCATCGACGTTGCCTTTGTAGGTTACGCTGCCTTTCTCCATGTAAGGGATAGTCGGTTTAAAGACCAGCTCGAAACCGTCTTGTTTTAAATACTCATATAACTGCTGGTTGTCCTCCACCCAGCCGATGAAGATAAAAGCTTTGCTGACCCGGTATTTGTTTTTCAGGTAGAGGCGGAATTTCTTGTAGTCCATCCGCCAGCCCTGAGCTTTCACTCCCAAATGCAGATTGGCCCCGTCTATAAAGGCGTAATTCTTCTCTTTACGCTTGTTTCGCATATAACCAGTTGACTCAATTTCTCCCTGTAAGTCAAACCTAAGCCGGCCATAAAAAGAAAAGCCGCCGATTGAAGGCGGCTTTTCATAGCGCAGAACCAGGCTAACGGCTAGACGTCATCCAGACACAAGGCCGTTGCTTGACCCTCGAGCTGATAGACAATAGCTACATCTCGACGAGCGCCCGCTTCAATCGCTGTTGTGCCGTACTTTACGGCAGTAGCAGCTGCTGCTACTGCCTCAGGGTTACCTGCAGAAGGTAATGTTGAAAGGCATTTATATCCAGACCAAACGTGAACCTCATCGGGCGACGGGAGAGCCTGGAAGGTAAGGCTAGTATCCGCAAGTGCGCCTCCGGTAGCCGTTGCAAAGTAGGTCAATCGGTGGTCATCCTCTGCTTGAGTACCAACGTTAGCAGCTACAGCTGCGGTAGTGGCAGTTGGTGTTACACCGTCAAACTCGTAGTAAGACCAGCCCAGTTCGTTGCCGGATACGTGTGTAACATCGCCAAGCGCTGCGGGCAGTTGTCCGTTTCGGTTGGCTGAATAGTTGCTGATTGCAGTCCCTATCTGGCCAACGTCAGCCGAGCGTCCAGCGTTGTTGGAATTTCGCCTCAACGCCGGCACCGCGATGAACACGATCGCCAGGACCAGCCCCGCAATCGCCAAG
>VXOZ01000236.1 GCA_009839775.1 Chloroflexota bacterium
GTGTCGGATTCGTACTCTGCGACACGATTGCGCACCCACTTCAAAGAGTCGCGGCTGATGCGTTCTCCGGTATCGGGCCACACTTCCTTCTCAAGTGCCTCCTTGTAAAAGGAGACATCAGGAACCTCGCGAATTGGGACCGTCACTTCACGGCTTGCAACGGCCACGCCTTCGAGCGGTGCGCAGTCTATTGACTCTCGCACGCTTACCACTTCTGCGCCTAGACCACGCCAGACGCTCTCCAGTTCTTCAAACGTCGCGGAGCGAAAACTTCTGCCATCGCTGGTGAAATTAGGGCGAGTGTTGCCGCAGCAACCCAGCAAGAAGGCTGCGGTGTGGTCCCCACCGTAGGTATGTTCGACAAACGCCTTGGCGCCGCCTGCGTAGTCGGCACTGATGGCATAGTTCGAAGCGCCCATGCTCGTTGAATGGCAGGCATAGTGGAACGCGGTGGCCAACGGCGTGCCATCCTCGGCATCGAAGCGGAGCACGGCAACGGTATGATCGACGACGCCGTCAGGATTGGCACGCATTTCGGTCTTGCCGTCCGTGGTAAGCCGTCGGTTTACGGCCAGCGGGAAGGAGCCCGCACCCAGACCGCCAACAGCAGTCTGCAAGCGTCGATTCGCCACCTGCACACCACCTGCCAGCTTGCGCTCGAGTTCGCGCATGTAGGCATTGTTGAATGGCGCGTCATACCGCCACTCTCGCGTCGTTGGGCCTGAGTGCGTGTGGGAGCACGTGATCATCACATGGCTGCCGGGTATGTCGGTCTGCTCCTCAACCAACGCGCGCACTGCGGCAGTGCTCTCTTCGGTAATGCCGACCAGATCGCACGTGACGATGGCGGCCTTCGTCTCACCATCCGAAAACACCAGAATCTTCGCATAGAGGTCGTCGTGAATGTCCTCCGCCCCATGGTCGCGCGCGCTGTAGCCTCCCATCCACGTACCGATGGATGGCGTGATGTTGATGCTCGCCGCTCCCAACTGCACTTGGTTCGCCATGACCTGCTCCTCCCTTTCCCGTTTTCGCTTGTGCTCAGCAGTTACGTTGCAACTCCTGACCCTAGTTTGCAGGATATTGCGTGGTCGTGCCAGTGTACGCGAGCTTGAGGGAAGATGCGCAGAAATCGGCTACGTCCGCCGCGCGGCTTTCGATTGCGGCGCGTTGGGACCGGGAAACCTGGTCGAAAGGCTCTACCGAAACGTGCAAAGTCTTTCCGCGCTGGCGATGGGACCACACCCCGGCAATACGGCCGTCGATCAGCACCACGGGAGAGATCCAACCAGCCGCGCGATAGACGCGTTTGTAGAAGGCGTCGTCCACAAGGTGTGACTTGCTGCGGTGTCCGAGCAGATAGACATCGAAATGCGGCAGCAAGCGCACATCCTCGGTAGCAAGCGCCGCCTCCCGCAATACGTGCAGGTCACGTTCAAGGATGACGGCCTGACTTCCCTCAACATCGACGTTGCACATCTCAGCTTGCAGTCTACCCCAGATCTGAGACGCGTCCTTGACGGCCAAGCCCACCCAGGCGGCAAAGTCTTGCACCGTAGCAGGCCCATAGGCCCGGAGGTAATGCTTCAGCAGCAAGTCTTCAGCCACTTCGCCCGGAATGTCTTCCCAATCCTTCAGCCATAGGTCGCGTCGCACAAATGTTGCTTCCTGGCCCTGGTTGGGACCAAGGCAGAGGTTGCCCTGCAAACAGACGTACTTGCCTAGCCCGCCCCAGCCGTGCTCGAGCAATTCCTGGATCTGCGGGGCTGCTTTGCGCAGACGCGGCGAGATGGCCTGTGAGATTTCGCGGCGGGTCAGCGGGGCAGCGCTCAAGGCGGTGAAGATAGCGTCTGCCATTGTTTCGATGGCCGCGGCATCCACACCATACCGCGCCATCCAGCGTTGTTCCTGTTTCAGCCGATACGGTTTGAGCGCAGCCACGTAGAGGGGGAGTTCGCGCGCAGGGAGCACATGCAGCGTGCCACGCATGCACCAGACTTTCACTAAAGTGCGGTCTTGCCAGAGGGCATGTTCGATCTCCGGGGCGGCAAGGCCATGAATCCGTGCCCGCAGCGCCAACTGGGCGGCGGACATGACCTGCGCTTGTATGCCACATGTTCCGCTGACAACGTCGAGCAAGTTCCCTGATAGGGCTGCCTGTCCGGAAAAATGTCGCTGAAGCCGGAAGGCATGTACCTGAGACCACGTTATGTTACTCATATCGAAAAGCCCTACTGCGCCAGCGTAAAACCGGGGAGAAAGTGCTCAAAAGCAAGAGGCTGCGTGCTACCCAAGGAAGCACACAGCCTTTCAGTTATCGCCAATGTGTGGGTCACACCAGACTACCAAGCGTCAAATGTACTATGCGTCGATATATCGCCAGACGGTGCCGCCCAGCGAGACGGCCCACACCGCGTGGTCTTCGGCGTAATTGGGTGAGACCAGCAAAGAGACAATCGCCTTGTTGTCCAGCCCTTCATTGATGTTTTGCCACGTAAGCCCTTCGTCAGCGGACTTGTAGACACCCCGGCTGGTGCCAGCATAGATCGTCGTATCCTCTTCATAATCAGGGGATATCGCCAAGCAGACTACCGCCGCCGTCGCTTCGCCAATGGCATCGCCGACCCAGAGATTCTTGCCGCGCCACATGGGGCGGAAGAAGCGTGTCGCTGTGGCAATGAAGAAGTTGCTGTAGTCCTCGTCCGTACCCGAGTAATTCGGCGGCATGGCGAAGCTAATCCACTGCGCTCCCGTAGCGTGGACGAGAATGCGCTTCCAGATTTCGCCGCCGTCGGCGGAACGCCACACGGTAATGGTGCTCGCGTAGTCGCCTTGAGAGGCGCGGAAAGTGCCCAGCAGAAGGGTATTGTCATCGGCAAAATTCGGCGAAAGCGCTACGCCGATCACGTCTTCCTCGCCAAACGTCTCTTCGGCCCTTTCCCAAGATTGACCCGCGTCGCGGCTGAAGTACAACGCGCCGCCAGGCCCGCCGGCAACGACGAGGCGGTCATCGGCAAAAGTGTTGGAGACGGCAAGCACGCGGAGGTCTTGCGTCTCCTCGTCAATGCCCTCGTTACTGGCTTCCCAGTTCTGTCCGCCGTCGGCGGAAAGCGCGATGCCTTGGTGCGTCGCGGCAAAGACGGTCGTGTCGTTTGCATAATCCGGCGAGATCAAGAGCGATGCGACCTGCATCTCCTCCATGCCGGCGCCGGCCGGTTCCCAGGATACTCCCTCATCAGTGGAGCGCAAGACGCCGTCTTCGAGACTTGTGGCAAAGAGCGTACCGTCTTGATGGCAATTCGGAGAGAGCGCGGTGCCCAGGAGCGAACGCGCGGCAAGGCCGGTCACGGCCGGTTCCCACTGTGCCGCGTCGCCGCTGGCGCGCAAAGCGCCTTCGCGGTGCACGCCTGCCAGGACGATGTCGTCGTCACCAGTTCCCGTTGTCAACAGGCACAGCACCGACGAGTCTTGCTCGATGGCACTCTCCCAGGTCGCGCCGCCGTCGGTTGAACGGTAGATCGCCCCTTCCGCGGTTCCGGCATAGGCGAGACTATCCGCAGCGAAATCCGGCGAAAGACAGAGAGCGTTGATGGATACACTATCCAGTCCGCTATTGGCTTCCTGCCAGTTCGTGCCGCCGTCCGTGGACTTGAAGACGCCCATATCTTCGGTACCGACTAGGATTGTGCGGTCTTCCGCGAAATTCGGTGAAACGGCAATTGCCTGTATCGCCATGCTATCGAGCCCTCTATCCACCAGCCGCCACGCGCGGCCTTCGTCAAGCGTGCGGTAGAGGCCGTCGCCGCCCGCTATGAATGCGGTCTGATCTTCCGCAAAGTCCGGCGAGATGGCTACGGCCTGAATGCTGAGCTCCATAATGCCGAAATTCGCCGAATTCCAGGTGCGGCCGCGGTTGGTTGACTTGAACACGCCGTCTTCCTGGGTGCCGGCCAGCATCACGCCGTCGTCGGCGAAACTCGGCGATACGGCCAGGCACGTCACGGAGGCCGCGCCCTGCCAGAAATCAAGTTGCTGCCAGGTCTCACCGCCGTTATCGGAACGATAGACGCCGCCCTCCAATGCGCCGGCGAACGCTACTTCGTGGTTCGCAACGTTGGGCGCGAACGCGAGCGCCTGGATGTATGGGCTCGTGATGCCTTCGTTGGAGATCTTCCACGTCTTGCCCCGATCTTCGGAGCAAAATACCCCGGCCATGGTACCGGCCAGTACCAGGTTGTTTTCGTTGAAGCTCGGCGAAACGGCAAGTGACGCAACTGTGCCGCCGAGGCGCTGGCCAACCACCTCCCATGCTTGTTTTTCCATCACTGTCGACCCGGACGTACTCATCGATTCTCCTTCCTGATCGAATCACGTGCATATTCAATAGAGTTTTGCGTATCGAGACTGCTTAGTCTTTTCTAAAGGATGCCTCTACTCTCACGCGCCGTGAAACGCGTGAGGCTGAGTAGAGATACTCTCCGCAGCAAGTCCTGAAATGCACGACTAAACCGCGCCCTCATCAAGGGCGCGCAGTAAATAGCCGCTTGGTATATTACTGTAATGCTACCAGACCTTCAAGACAAACACGAACTTCGCGCCATTTGGGTAGCATTTCGCGTGCCGTTGAAACACACGAGGCTGATTACGCGCGTTGCGTCTCGTGCACTGGAGCTTGCAGTTAGCCCTATCTCTTCGTACCCTTAGAGGGGCAAATGCGATTTACTATTGCCATGCAATGGAGACTTGAGTGCTCGCGAAGATTTCGGCGGCTACGTTAGTCGGGCTCGAAAGTGCGCAGGTGGAGGTTGAGGTCGACCTCGCCGAACGGTCTGCCGTCATTTGTCATCGTGGGTTTGCCTGACACGGCTGTGCAAGAAGCGCGCGGGCTTCAGTAGCCTGCCTGGCGCACTGCACGCAGCTGCAGTAGGGCGGATGAGCCGTCCGCCGGTATGATCTGTCGTCCATGATGTAAAGTGTAAATCAACCTGGATTGACCATTTTCGGGCGGAACACAGGAGCGCCAACGTGAAGGTATCCAACATCAACACCAACAACATCAGGGCGGCCATCGAACTTGGCTGCAGGACGATGTCAAGCGTGTTCAACGCCGATGACAACGACATCCCATTCTTCGGGTCCGAGGTTCTTCCCAATCCCCGGCTCAGCTTCAGTATGGTCCACTCCGAATCTCATGTGCCGGGCAGGCACCTGAATGCCCTGCTGAATGCGGAGGACGCCGCGGGCGTCTCGATCTCGGAAGAGGCGATAGAGAAACACGCCGCGGCGGCCTTCTTCTCATATTCCGGACCTGTGCCCCTGCCTATGAACCGCGACCGCGTGGACGGGCCCATCGAAAACTTCAACGATCACAACGTGCGTGAGGGCATGCATGCCCTCTACGCCCTGGTCAAGTATCGAAATTCTGATAGGGCAAGAGAAGTGGCCGAATCCAGCATAGAGTTTATTCTCGATGTCTGGGACCCAATTAACGGCTGGGACCGGGAAGGAATAACGAATGCCCACGGGATCCGCTGGACTCGGCAGACCACGTTCATTACGGGAGTCGGCCGCGCCATCGGCCCGCTGGTCAAGTACTACCGGGCAACCGGCTCGGGCAAAGCGCTCGAATTGGCGTCTCTCCTGGCGGAGAATGCCACGTCCGAGTTCTTCTTGCCGGACGGGTCGTATGACCGCGAGAAGTTCGGCGTGCATACGCACTCGACGACCTGCGTCATGTCCTCGCTGGCGCAGCTTGCGGACCTGACCGGCGACGCTGCACTCCTGGAGCGGGTACGGGCCTTTGCCGACAACGGGCTGTGGAAGTTTCGCGACGAACTGGGCTGGGTGATTGAGAGCAGCGCCGACGATGTCCCACCTGACAAGGGAGAAGGCAACAACACCGGCGACATCGTCGAAACAGACCTGATTCTCGGGCGGCACGGCTATCCCGGGTACTACCAGGACGCCGAACGCATACTGCGCGGACACCTGTTGCCCTCCCAACTGCGCGACGTGGATTTCATCCCCGAACCTGCCAATCCGGCCAACGAAGACGGTCTGAGGAATGTGCGTGAACGGCACCTTGGAGCGTTTGGGTTTCCGGCGCCGTACGGCCACCGCCCAATTGGGCTCGAGCGGATCAGCTTCAACATGGACATAGTCGGCGGGGTGGTCGGCACCCTCTGTGAAGCTCTCAGGGAGGGCGTCGTGAAGGGGCCAGACGGCGTACGGGTGAACCTGCTGTTGGATCAGGACACGCCGGACGCGCGAGTACAGGCGGGTGAAGGGTCGGGCCGCGTAAGCGTAACGACCAGACACGCGGCGCCACTATGGATCAGAGTGCCCCGCTGGGCCGACAGGGCGTCGTTGCAGGTCAGGGGGCCGGAAGACTATCGGTTCTTGGGAGACTACCTGTTCGTCGCCCGACCTGAGCCGGGCAAACCGATTTCATTGGAATACCCGGCAGCACGGACTGAAATTGTGCTCGCTCACCGCACGCGCAACATCAGGACAGTTCTTGCAGGTGACGCGGTGGCGGCGATGGACAACTGCGGAGCCGACCTGACGTATTTCGATCCGCTCGATTGACCGTGGCATTTGGGCTTCCGTTCGCGATCTGATAGCGCATATCGTCTCTCCTGCGGAACAGACTCTCGATACGTGCCGGATGCGGCAGTTTCCACTGTTTTCAGCTCATGCAAAATGCGACTAGATTGCGCCCCCTACAAAGACGCGTTGAGAATACCCGCTAGTAGAACTCCTGCAATGCAGCAAGACCGCTAGTACAGGCACGAATTCCGCTCCAATTGGGCGAAATTCGGCGTTTCAGCAGCACACCTTTAGCTCTCTAGTGGCGATTCGGTCCCAATGTATCGGAGCTTGCAGTCAGCCTTGTCTCTTCGTACCCTAAGAGAAGCCAATTGGGATAACTATTGATTGATTTAGGAGACTTGCGTGCTCGCGAAGATTTCGGCAGCCACATTGGTCGGTCTCGAAAGCGCGCAAGTGGAGGTTGAGGTAGACCTTGCTGACGGTCTGCCCTCATTCGTCATTGTAGGCTTGCCTGATACGGCGGTACAGGAAGCGCGCGAGCGCGTGCGCGCGGCCATTCGCAACGCCGGCTTTGTCTTTCCCCAGAAGCGGGTAACCGTCAATCTCGCGCCTGCCGACGTCGCAAAGGAAGGCACCGGACTTGATGTCGCCATAGCTATTGGCATTCTGGTTGCCAGTGGTCAGTTGGCCGCAGAGGGACTGGAAGAGTCACTATTTCTTGGCGAACTGGCGCTGGAGGGAGCGTTGCGACACACGAACGGCATGCTGCCTCTCGTGTCCAATGCCCTCCGTTGGGGTATACGGGCCGCGTTTGTACCTGAGACTAACGGCGCGGAGGCGGCGATCATCTCCGGTCTTGCCGTCTATCCTGCAACGCACCTGCGGCAACTGGTATTGCATCTCAATGGCATGGAAGCGCTCGCCAGAGCCCAGCCGCCGGATGCGGTCGACAATGACGCCGTCGTCTACGACGTCGACCTGGCGGACGTGAAGGGTCAGGAGCACGCCAAGCGCGCGTTGGAGGTGGCATGCAGCGGCGGGCACAATGTGCTTTTTTCGGGCCCGCCGGGCACGGGCAAGTCCTTGCTCGCCCAGGCGGTGTCCTCAATTCTGCCGCCGCTCTCACTGGAAGAAGCGATAGAAGTGAGCAAGATCTATAGTGTCTGTGGGCTTTTGCAGACGGATGAGCCTCTGGTATTGAAGCGGCCGTTTCGTTCGCCCCATCACACCGTCTCCCATGCCGGGCTTGTCGGCGGCGGCCGCTTTCCGCGACCAGGCGAGATTAGCCAGGCGCATCGGGGCGTCCTGTTTCTCGATGAGATTCCTGAGTTCCCCACGAACTTGCTCGATATGCTCCGACAGCCGCTCGAATCCGGCGCGGTCACGATTTCGCGCGCCTCGGGTTCTTTGACATTTCCGGCCCAGTTTCTCCTCATTGGCGCTATGAACCCCTGCCCGTGCGGTTGGTACGGCGATCCGGTGCGCACGTGTACGTGCAATCCCGCCGTTGTCACGCGCTATCAACGGAAACTGTCAGGGCCGTTGCTTGATCGTATTGACATACACGTCGAAGTGCCGCGTGTGGAATACGATAAGCTGACGGAAGACCGCCAGGGTGAACCCTCAGCAGACGTGCGGAAGCGTGTCATGCGTGCCCGCTGCGTTCAGCAGGAGCGCTTTGTCGCGCTGCCCTTCAAGACGAACGCCGAGATCGGCCCGCGGCACGTGCGAGAGTACTGCACGCTCCAGCCGGAAGCGCAGAACCTGATGAGGACGGCCATGGATCGGATGCACCTCACTGCACGCAGTTTCCATCGCGTCCTCAAGCTCGCCCGCACGATTGCCGACATGGATGATGCCGATACCATTGCCGTCCAACACCTCGCTGAAGCCCTGCAGTACCGACCGAAGCTCAACACCAACTAGCGGTCGTACCAGTCTCCCGTGGCAATTGTCCATTCAGGCGCGTTCGCGGCTTCTCTTTGCTATCCTTTTGCGGTGCAGAGCGCTTTCTGCAGGCAATTCCGTTGCGCAGGGGCTTCTCATGCAAGCTGGGACTTCAAGCGTATACCAGAAATATCTCCGGTCAGTCGTGCCGTGGTGAGCCGAGACTGCGGTCACGCGGTGCGCTATAGTATAAGAACGCCCCGTGAAGCTCCTTGTGAATCCTTTTTGCCCAGACGAAAGAAAATTGGCTGCGTCATGCCGAGGATTCAGCAGTGAAGAACACCACTAAGACCCAAGATAGTTCTGGCAGCGAGGGACCCCAGCGCGCGCAGGGGCGTTTTCGTGTACTCGGCCTCTTTCAGGAGTTCGCCCACGCGCAGGCCTCCAGTGGCATCGTCCTTCTCGCCTGCGTGATCGTTGCCCTGGTGTGGGCGAACTCGCCCTTCGGCTCTTCCTATTATGACCTCTGGCATCTGCACCTTGCCGTCAAATTCGGCAACGTTGAATGGCTGAACGAGGCCTTCGATAGGCCGCTCGAATACTGGATCAACGACGGCCTGATGGCGATTTTCTTCTTTGTGGTCGGCCTCGAAATAAAACGCGAAGTCATCGCCGGAGAACTCGCCTCGCCTCGCAAGGCGATGCTGCCGATCATGGCGGCAATCGGCGGCATGGTCGTGCCTGCGGCCATCTTCCTTTGGTTCAATCTCGGCGGGCCGGCGCAGCGCGGGTGGGGCATCCCAATGGCGACAGATATTGCGTTCACGCTCGGCGTGATGGCGGTCCTCGGCAGCAGGGTGCCCACGCCAATAAAGGTCTTCCTTACCGCGCTGGCGATAGTAGACGACATAGGCGCAGTGCTCGTGATAGCCATTTTCTACACGAGTGAGATTTCCCTGACGGCGTTGGGCATTGCGGCGGTCTTCGTGGTGCTCATGATTGCGGCCAACCGCCTGGGGGTTCGCAGCACGCTGGTGTACTTCCTCTTGGGAGCCTGCGGGCTGTGGCC
>VXOZ01000174.1 GCA_009839775.1 Chloroflexota bacterium
CCACTACTTCTCTGGGGCGCGTATATGTCTATTAGATACTGCCAATAAGCGTGTCGTTGTGCTCTCTGACCAAGCGCCGGGTGTCGACGGCGCGGTAAGCATGGACCTCACCGAGATTTCAGACGCGCGCGCCGAGCCGCTTGTCGGCGGCGGTCGTCTTGAAGTAAAGCGCAACGGTTACTTCACGCCCGTCATCGAGTACTCCAGCTCCCTGGGCGCCAAGTTCACGGAGATCGCCCGCGGCATTCAGCAGTTAGCGAAAGACGAACCTTTCGCCGTAACCACGGACATCCCCCGCGCCCGCTGCCAGAAGTGCCAGGCGCTCCTGCCGGATAGGGAACGCAACTGCCCACGCTGCGTCCGCAAGATGGCAGTCATGCTGCGCATTGCCAGTTACCTTGCACCCTATAAGGTCCTGGCGGTGGCGCTCGTACTCACGACCTTGGGTCGCGCTCTGCTCAATCTGGCGCCGCCCCTGATTTCAAGAACCTTGATTGACGATGTGCTGGCGCCCAATGTACTGGCGCAGGGATTGCGGACCCCCTCGGAGAGCCTCGCCCTGCTCGCCTGGCTCGTGGCAGCGCTCGTGGCCGTAAACCTGGGGAACGGCGGCCTCGAAGTCGCCGGTAGTTGGATTGGGGCGTGGCTGAGCACGCGCGTGATTGCCAACATGCGCGCACAGCTCTATCAGGTCTTAGAACGAATGTCGCTGACGTTTCACAACCGCAAAGGGCAGGGCAACTTACTATCGCTGGTTACAAGAGACACGGAGAGCCTCAACTACTTTCTCATCGATGGCGCGCCGTATCTGGTTGTCCATAGTGTCACCCTCCTGGGCGTGCTCACCATCCTGCTCCTCATGAGTTGGCAGGTTACGTTATTTGTGCTCCTGCCTGTGCCTTTTGTCGTGATGGGAGGTACGGCGCTGGTAAAGCGCATGCGTTTGCTCTGGTCGCGGGTCTCGCAGAACTGGGCGCTCTTGCACGGCCAACTAAACGAATCGCTCTTGGGAATTCGCGTGGCGAAGGCCTTTGCGCAGGAAGAGGCGGAGATTGGCCGCTTCGACCGCCGCAACGAAGCGGTTGCCAGGGCGACGGTTCACGAGGCGCGGTTTTGGGATAGCTCCTTTGCGATTCTGAACTTCGTTACTGGCGCGGGGGTATTCATCGCCTGGTACTTCGGTGGTCGCGCGGTGATCGGTGGTGAGCTCACCTTTGGAACGCTCTATGCCTTCATTCACTATCTCTGGATGCTCTACGGTCCCTTACAGTGGTTCAACCGCATCTATAACTGGATGTCGCGGGCGTTGGTGGGGGCCGATCGCATCTTCGATGTCATGGACACCCCAACCGAACCCTTCGCCCAGCCGGGAAAGCTCACTCCCCGCCCGCTGCGGGGTGAAGTTGAGTTTCGTGAGGTGACGTTTGGCTACGACAAGACGAAGCCCGTGCTCAAGAAAATCGACCTGCACGTGCAACCCGGCGAGATGATCGGGTTGGTGGGCAAGTCGGGGGCGGGCAAAAGCACTACGGCTCATCTGGTGTGTCGCTTTTATGAGGCCGACCACGGAGAGGTGCTCATTGACGGCCACGACATTCGCGACATCGAGCTGACCTGCCTGCGCGACCAAATCGGCGTGGTATTACAGGAACCGTTCCTCTTCAGCGGCACCAGATTGGAGAACATTCGCTACTCCAAGCCCACGGCGGACTTGCCGGAGGTGATCGCGGCTGCCCGGGCGGCGAACGCCCATGACTTCATTGTGGCCAAGCCGGAGGGCTACGATACCCTCGTCGGCGAGCGCGGCAATCGTTTGTCGACGGGAGAGAAGCAACGTGTGTCGATCGCGCGGGCAGTGCTCAAGGACCCACGCATCCTCATCCTCGATGAAGCCACGGCATCGGTTGACACGGAGACGGAATTCGCGATCCAGCAGGCCATCAGTCGCTTGATCAAAGGAAGAACGACCTTCGCCATCGCGCACCGGCTGTCCACGCTGCGCAATGCAGATCGGTTAGTTGTCATGGAAGAAGGCGCTGTTGCGGAGATTGGGACTCATGAGGAACTGTTGTCCAAGCGCGGGATATACCACAAGTTGGTGGAGATGCAGCGTACGGTCTCCCGTTTGCGGGCGGTTGAGCGCTAATGCTCGTGACACTATGGGGGCGCCGGTTGGCGTGAACCTACGTGCATTCGACAATGAAGTCTACATTCGCTTGCGTATGTTTGTGCGCCGCTATGGGCTCTAAGGTCCGCCTCATGCGCGGAAATTCGATTCTTCAGCAAAGGCTTAGCGGAAGAGGCTCCTATTGAACGAAACAATGCTAAAAGAAACAGAGGCCGTGCGCATTTCCGATATTGGGGCCGGGACGACTGACCCCAATCAGATCCGGTTGTTAAGGGGCCCTGGTGGCGAATTGCGCGCGGAGATCACCGGGGACCGCTGCCTGTTGCGGGGCAAGGCTGTCTGGGCGTTTCCGCTGTCGCAGAAGCAGTACGTATCGATTCTCGATGGCAAAGACAAAGAGTTCTGCCTGATTGAGAATCCCGACGAGTTGGACGCGGAGTCCCAGAGTATCCTTTTTGCCTCACTGGAGAGCTACTACCGGGTGTACCGCATTCGCTCCGTACAGGCCTATCGCAACGAGTGGCGCACGTCATTCTGGACCGTGGAGACCGACCACGGTATGCGTGAATTTGTCATGCGCTGGGAGCTCGACTCGGTGCTCTTGCCTTCAGAGCATGAAATACTCATCATAGATATTGACGGCAATCGGTTTCACATTCCCGACCTCCGGGAGTTGGATGAGAAGAGCAAGCGGTATTTCGATTTGTTGCTCTAAGGTGTGAGATGAAGCTGCTGACGTTGATACGGCACGCGAAGTCCAGTTGGAAAGAACTTGGCATGGAGGACTCCGCGCGGCCATTGAACCGGAGGGGCAAGCGGGACGCTGTCACCATGGGTCAACGGCTGGCGGTCATTGGGTTCATGCCGGATTCCTTGATTTCCAGCCCAGCCAGGCGCGCGCGCAGCACCGCGAGGCGTTTGGCAAAGGAGATTGGCTACGAAAAGTCTCGCATTGCGTTTAATGAGGGCATCTACCACGCTGGGACGGACCAACTGCTGCGCATAGTCAGAAGCGTCGATGATGCCTACGGCAATGTGGCCCTGGTCGGTCACAACCCTGGCTTTACGGATCTCAGCAACATGTTGTCCAGGGACTTTGTCGGCGAACTCCCCACGTGCGCTATCGTGCGTCTGCAGCTTGACGTGACGTCCTGGCGGGACGTGGAGAGAAAGTGCGGCATCCTCATCGACTTCGATTTCCCCAAGCGTGACGCTGAAGGCACAGCATCCCTTACTACCTAGCGCAGAACGTCACGGACTAAGGCTGCCGTGAGATGGTAACACCGTCATTGGAGCCGCACCCCTGCGGTTCTTTCGTGTCCGTTTTGTGAGGACTGTACAAAGGCAATTGACTGTCTTGAGTGAGGAGGAAAACCGTGGCTGTGACGATAACTGACGTAGAGCAGATGAGACTCTTGGTGCCGTTTACTGAGCATCACGATCTCCATATGACTCGCTTGAGTGGGGATTGGCGCCTCGTCGAGGTCTGCCGCATCCACACGGACTCGGGTTTGACCGGCATCGGCGAGACGGTGATTGAGTACACCTGGGGCAGGTCGCCGGAGGATCTCAAAGAGCGACTGGTTGGCACGGAGCCGCACGCACACCTGTGGGACGCTTCGCTTGGCGCCGGTCCGGAGATGGCGCTGTGGGACTTGGCCGGCAAGATAGCTGGTGTGCCGATCCACCGGCTCATTGGCGAGCAGGTGCGGAAGCATGTGCCCATTTCCTGGTGGTGCCTGGATATGGCGCCGGAGGAGTGGGCGGCAGAGGCGCAGAAAGCCCTTGATAGAGGCTATACCTCGATGAAGCTCAAGGGCCGACCATGGCGCGATATCCACGCGCAACTCACGGCACTGGAGGCTGTCATACCAAAGTCAATGCATCTCGACATCGACTTCAATAGCATGCTCGTGGATGCCGGCACGGCCATTCCGCTCTTGCAGGAGTTGCTTTCTTTCGTCAATGTCTATATATACGAAACGCCGATACCGCAAGGGGACGTGGCCGGCAACCAGCAAATCCGCCGGCACGTGCCGCGCCCGCTGGCCATGCACTACGGCACGCCGCCTATCATGACTGCACTGCAAGACGATGTCTGCGACGGCTTTGTGGTAGGTGGAGGTCTGGCGAAGGTAATGGAAGCAGGTACGGTAGCGGCTGTGGCCAATAAGCCGTTCTGGCTGCAACTCGTGGGGTTGGGAATGACGACGGCGTGGGCGGCGCAGCTAGGCGCTGTGCTCTCCCACGCGTTGTGGCCGGCAATTACGTGCCTCCACATTTGGGAGGACGATTTGCTGACGGAATCGCCTGTGGTCGAGCGCGGCTATATGAGTGTACCCGAGGGTCACGGCCTCGGCGTAACTCTCGATGAAAAAGCAGTCGACCGCTACCGGTTGGATGGGAAAGCCGACCGGCCACGCCAGATCTTCCGCATTTACTGGCCGGAGGAATACGGAGATCAAGCAACCAGCACGTATGCCGGTTACGAGCACGACCTGCAGCGGGGTTTTGACTTGGGCAATGATCCGCGGTTCGTGCGGGGGTCACAGATGGAAATCGAGAACGACGACGGCTCAGAGGAGTCTGCGGCCGCGTTCTCAAGAGCTAGGGAAAGCTAACCTGGCGCCAAGACCCGGCGTGAAGGCACTACTGGCCCGCAGCCCCTATTGATCGGCAAAGAAGTCGGCATTAAGCTGGATGTAGTTGCGCCACTCGTCCGGTAAGTCATCCTCAAAGAAGATAGCCGTTACCGGGCAGACCGGCTCGCACGCGCCGCACTCGATGCATTCATCCGGGTCAATGAAGAACTGCGCCGAATCGTCGTCGGAGTGTATACAGTCTACCGGACAGACATCCACACATGAGTTGTCTTTGACGTCAATACAAGGTTCTGCAATCACGTATGTCATTGCGGTATGTTCACTCCTTCATGAATGCCGCAAACCCGTCCCGAACGCGCAACGAGAAGTGTGCGTGCTCACCGCCTCAAGCCAGCCATGCCAGCACAAGCCTCTGCTAACGTTGCTGCGTCGTGACTATGGCTCATCCTCTCGCCTTAATTCTAGGAAGATCTCACTGGATCGTCAAGGAGCGCAGCAATGGCAGTCTTGCCGGTTGCGGCGCCCGACAGCCCTCGCGCGGAAGCCTCGACTGCGGTGCAGGCTGAAAGTGAACCTGCTACAATACTGCCCGAATAGACGGGGTTTTGGACTATTGAATCCGAGACGCTCCTCCCATACGGCACGTAACTTTATTCATGCATGGGAAGGTAGCCTATTGTGCAGTGGATAAGCGGCTCTGATGCGTAAGCCGAGTGGTATCCTGGCGGAATTGCGCCGGGAAATAGACCAAATTGACCGCGAGATAGTCGACCGCCTTCAGCGGCGCGCGGCGCTGGCGATACGTGTTGGTAAAGAGAAAGGCGTGAACCTGCCGATATATGTGCCTGAACGCGAGCGCCAGGTGCTTGGGCATGTAGCGTTGGCCGCCAAGGACGGCCCACTCAGCGCGAATGCGATCACGACCATCTATCGTGAGGTGCTCTCCGCGTGCCGCGCGCTGGAAAAAGAGATCAATGTAGCGTACCTGGGGCCTGAGAATACCTTTACCCACCAGGCGGCGATCCAATCGTTCGGCAGCGCCGTAAAACTCCAGGCGGCGGCCTCGGTGGACCATGTCTTTAAGCTTGTAGAAAGAGACTTGGCGGATTATGGCGTGGTACCGCTCGAGAACTCTACCGAGGGCGGGGTAACGCCTACCCTCGACTCCTTTGTGCAGTACCTGGATACGGCGCTGCAGATTTGCGGGGAGATCGTGCTGCCGATTGCGCACCATCTCATATCCAGCTCGCCGCGAGATGCCGTGCAGGTCGTATACTCACATCCGCAGGCGCTGGCGCAGTGCCGGGGCTGGCTGGCGGAAGAGCTCCCGCATGCCGACACGATAGAGGTTGTGAGCACGGCCGCGGCAGTCGCGAGGGTCAAGAATGAGCCCGGCGCTGCGGCTATCGCGAGCGAACTTGCCGCAGAGGCGGAGGGAGTGCCCATAATCGCGAACAGCATTCAGGACCGAGTAGACAATGTGACGCGCTTCGCGATACTGGGCAAACAACTCCCCGATTCTACGGAAGACGATCGCACCGCCCTGCTCTTCAGCGTCATGGACCAACCCGGTTCCCTGTACAATGCTTTGGGCATATTTGCTAAGTACAATGTCAATCTGACGTTCATTCTCTCACGGCCCTCGCGTCGGCGCACATGGGACTACTATTTTTTCGCAATCCTCATCGGGCATCCCGCCAGGGACCCTGTCTGTACGGCGCTCGCGGAACTCGAGAAGCAATGTGTGCTCGTCAGAGTGCTAGGGGCGTGGCCGACGGCGAAACCATCCGGCGTTTGACACTCGCATTTGGCGACTGCTTCCGCCAACGCGCCCACTGCATGCGGCCGTGGGTGGGTAGAATTTCAAGGCGCGCCGGCCGCGCTTGATTGGGCTTGGGCGCTCTACCGCTCGTAGTCTACGACGAGTACGTCCTCGACGATAGGCAGGATGTAGTTGTTCCGCGCTGCTTCATGCGCGGGATGGGGAATGTAAACGTCCAGCGCGGCGCGGTCTTGAAAGCGCACCAGCAAGCCGTGCGTGAACCCCTGACTCCGCTCGCTAAAGTTGGCTCCCACGGTGATTTCCAGTATCCCCGGTATCGCCTCCTGAAGCCCTCGCAATGCATCCTGCATCGCCTGAACTGCGTCTTCGCTTACGCCCTGCTTTACCTTGAACAGCACCAGGTGCTCGACCATGGGTTACGCTCCTCATCTGGATTGCTTCGCCTACGTTTCCTACGCGCTGCTTTCGCATTATGCCCGCCGCCATGACGATTGGGCAAGATCGTGGACGTGTAGTTTCTCCCCGTCCAAGTCAACAGGCAGCGCCTCACCTTTTAGCTCTTACCGGATGCAAGGACACGCCCAGGTTACTAAAACTCAGGCTTGTGCCGGGAGGTTAGGACATACAAACGACGCCATGGCGTGGATTGAGCGGCGCCCGAATCCGGTTGTTGACAACCCAAAGGGTAGCTGATACCGTGCGAATCGGCTGCCTTGATAGCGGATATTGTAGATATTTTCGAGGTTACCAGAGAGTGATAGCAACACCTATCCGCCTGTTTTGCCCCGCTAGGATCATTCTAGAGAAAGTCAAAAATGGCGTTTGAGGCACTGCGCGAAGAGGGTGCCGCTTCCCGCGAAGATCAAGCTGAAGCCCGACTGCCAGCGGCTGCTTCCACGGTTCCACGCCGGTCTCTTGGCTTGCAGCTTGTCGGCCTGGTTATCTTCTGCGCCTATGGCGTCTTTCGGCTTCCACGCCTGGCAGCGCTGACGCTCCGCAGCAAGGCTCTGTCTCAATGGGTTAGCGCCGCTGCCTATCGTGTCGCCGGCCACATCGTCTTGCTGGCCCTTGGGATAGCTGCGCTCTGGGCTACGCCTCTCGTGGCCGGGCAGATTTCCGGGCGGGCGCTCCTCGATGAGCCCGAGAGATATAGTACGTTGCCGGCATTCCGTGTCAGTACGGCGGAAGCAGTGTTCCCGGATGTGATTGAACGTCCTATCCTGCTGGAAACCAGGGTAATCTTACGCCCGCGAGATGAGATTTTCGCGTACGAGGTGCGGGGTAATGATACACTCGTTGACATCGCTGACCGATTTCGCATTGAGCTCGACACATTGCTCTGGGCTAACGACATTGCTCCCGACCATCTACTGGTCCTTGGGTACAAGCTGCG
Organism: Chloroflexota bacterium; assembly: GCA_009839775.1. GTDB lineage: Bacteria > Chloroflexota > UBA11872 > VXOZ01 > VXOZ01 > VXOZ01. The sequence goes on from VXOZ01000174.1 coordinate 7,908, forward strand.
CATTCCACCAATAGACGGCGTGATCCATGTTGTAGCCGGTGGGGACCTGCTGCACGAAATAGCCGAGAAGTACCAAAGTAATCCGGTTGCGATTGCGGAATATAACCGCATCGGTCTCTCCACGACGCTTGTAGCGGGAATGGAGTTGATCATTCCGAACGGCATCTTGCCGGAGGCGCTGCGCAAGTCACGTGGAGATACACAACTGGCCCAGCGTGAGCAACCGGTGGCAGCGTTCGGGGAATTCCGGTGGCCCGCGCAGGGCGTCATTACGCAGTATTACCACTCCCGCCATCTTGCTTTGGACATCGGCAATCGTACCGGGACCGCAATTGTGGCCGCTGACGCCGGCCGGATTAGCGCGGCCGGTTGGAGCGCACTCGGCTACGGGTATCGTATTGTCATCGACCATGGTAACGGTTGGGTTAGCACGTACAGCCACCTCAGCACCTTCGCTGTATCCGTTGGCGACTTTGTCAGGGCCGGTGAATACATTGGAGCGATGGGCAGCACCGGTTACTCTACCGGGCCCCATCTGCACTTCGAGGTGCTGTACCATAACCGTTTCCAGAATCCACTGCCGCTCCTCAATTAGGTGACGGCTGCGAAATTTCACCTCAACACGGCATACGTCATTTGCGTCTCTAAAGAGAAAATCCCTGTAGCACTCCGCTCGCCGCCTCCCACATGACTTCTTCACGGCTCGATGCTTTTCCTCGCCACGTCAGAATAGCGCCTTCCGTGCTGGCCGCGGACTTCGGCCACTTGGCAGATAACGTGAAAGCGGCCCATGCTGCCGGCGCACACTACCTCCATTTCGATGTCATGGACGCGCACTTCGTGCCAAACCTGAGCTTTGGGCCAGCCGTGATTCAAAGCGTGCGACAGGCGTCTGCGCGTGTCTTCGACGTCCACCTCATGGTCACGGAGCCTATGCGTCACCTCGAGTTGTTTCTCGGCAGTGAGGGCGACCTATTCACGCTGCATGTTGAAGCATGCGCGGATGTGCCAAGCACTCTTCAGGCATTTCGCGCTGCCAAGAAGCGAGTCGGGCTGGCAATCAAACCCGACACGCCGGTTGAAGCTTTGCTCCCCTATCTCCCCGACCTCGATCTGGCTTTGGTGATGACCGTAGAGCCGGGCTGGGGCGGACAGGCGTTCATGCCGGCGATGCTTGAGAAAGTCCGCGTGCTGCGCCAGGCGATTGATCGAGAAGACCTCAACGTCCGGCTGCAAGTGGATGGCGGCATCAATGCCGAAACGGCGGTCGCTTCAGTCTTGGCCGGCGCAGACGTGCTTGTGGCGGGGTCATCCATTTTCGCTCCCGGCCAGACGGTAGCGGACAATATGGACCGCCTGACGGCTGCACTGCATCAGGCCGGGATTTCGCTGGCTCCGGTGGAGTAACGAGTCAGGGGGATGCCCTTTCGTTTTGGGTCGCCAATCCAAGTGCCGAATGCAGTGATTGGATCACCGCACAGGCGATTCCCAGGAGGTTGGCGTCTGCGCGAGCAGAGCCTTCGCGGACAGCGGCTACCGATGCTGGATA
>VXOZ01000223.1:0-8765 GCA_009839775.1 Chloroflexota bacterium
ATTTCTACCAGCATAGAGGAGGCAGCGTAGCAATGGCTAAATGCACACTCACCGGCGGCGGGGGCTTCAAGGCCGCCTTGGTGGAGATCGGACCCGCTGAGAGTTTCATGTCGGAAGCGGGAGCAATGTATCGCACCTCCGACAACGTGGACATCCAAGTCACCACGCGCACCCGGTCCTCAGGCGGGTTGTTCGGCGGCATCAAGCGGATGTTCGCCAGCGAGAGCTTCTTCCTCTCCGAGTACCGGACGACGGACAGACGCGGCGGCGAAGTGGGGCTCGCGCCCACGCTGCCCGGCGACGTGGCGCTTATCCAGTGCCGGGGGCACAGCAGTTGGGTCTGCACCGGAGGCAGCTACATCGGCTCGTCCGAAAACCTGGGCCTGGATACGGAATTCCAGGGCATCGGCGGGATGTTTTCAGGCGAGTCGCTCTCGTTTCTGAAGGTCGATGGCGTGGGAGATCTGATCGTGAGTGCTTTCGGCGCCATCCGGGAAATCGACGTGGACGGCGCGTTTACCGTTGACACGGGCCACGTGGTGGCGTTCGAAGACTCGTTGACCTACTCCCTCGGCAAAGCGGGCGGAAGCTGGCTCCAGTCGTTCCTCGCCAGTGAGGGCATAACGCTCAACTTCAGCGGGCGCGGCAAGCTGTACGTCCAGAGCCACAGTCCCGATCAGTGGGGCGGCACGTTGGGCGGGCTGCTGCCGGAAAGGAAGCAATGAGATGAATTACGAGATAGAGAGCCGGCCCACTTACAGCGTCCTGGAAGTCGGCCTCGACCCCAACGAGTCTGTTGTGGCGGAGTCCGGCGCGATGATATGGATGAGCAGTTCGATCCAGCTCAACACCTCGATGCGGGGAGGCATGTTCAAGAGCCTGCGTCGGTCCGCGCTCGGCGGCGAGAGCTTCTTTCAGAACGTGTTCGAAGCGCAGGACGCCCCCGGCGTCGTGGCGTTTTCACCGGGGCAACCCGGCGACATCGTGGCCATCGACCTCAGCCGCGGCGACGTGCTCATGGAGGACAGCGCCTACCTGGCGTCGCAGCAGGACGTCACCATCGACACCACGTTCCAGGGTTTCCGGGGCCTGTTCAACGAGGGTCTCTTCATCCTGCGTGCCACCGGCAGCGGACTGCTCTTCTTCAGCGGCTACGGCGACATCGAGGAGATCGAGGTGGATGGCACGTACGTCGTGGACAACGGTCACGCCGTGGCGTGGGAGCCGACGCTAACGTACGAGATTACGCGCGGCCGCTCCATCCGTTCGTTCCTGTTTTCGGACCAACTGCTGCTGCGATTCGGTGGCCGCGGCCGGCTGTGGGTGCAGTCGCGGAATCCCCAGGCGTTGGCGAATTGGGCGCACCCCTTTAGAGCCATCGAGAGCAAGGACTCCAACGACGACTAGGAGCACAAAGCAACTACGAGCTGCAAGGGGTTGTGATCATGCGGCAGAATTTTCTTAAGAGCCGTCTGCTTAATTGGATCATAATCGGGTAGTCGTGATAGCCATTCTGATCATCGCTCGGGTCTGCGGCATTCCAATCGAGTTCACCGTCGGATAGGCTGCCCGTCAGCAGCAGGCAGCGCCCGTCCCAGGTTCTGCTTCACGACCGCCTGCGCCTCACCCGGACACCCGCCCTTTATCACGTTCGGGGCAGGCGCTGAGCTGACGTGACTCCTTACCCCAATCAAGCGCGCCCAAACTCCCGCGCCAGTTGGGCGTGGGAGAGCCGCACCATCGTAGGCCGCCCGTGGGGACAGGTGCGCGCCAAGTCGCAGCGTTCCAGCGCGCCGAGCAACGCCACTATCTGTTCATGCGCGAGCGTATCCCCCGCCTTGACCGCGCTGTGGCAGGCAATGACCCAACGCAACCGCTCCAGCGGGTCACCGCGATAATCGGGATTGTCCTTCTGCTCGATGACGGTCTTTACAAACTGCCCCCAGTCGTGCCCGCGCTCAGCCAGGAAGAGCGGCACCGCCCGCAAGAGCCAGGCTCCGGCTCCGAATGACTCCAAGGCAAACCCCATGCGTTGCAATTCCTCGACGTTTGCCTCCAGCCATTGCACATGTGTCGGTGACAGCGTGAGCGGTTGCGGCTGGAGCAACTGCTGGCTCTGCGCTTCCGGCAGGCGCTTGAGCACGGCTTCGTAGAGCACCCGCTCGTGCGCCGAGTGCTGGTCGATGAGATACACGCCGTCTACCCCTTCGGCAATGAGGTACATGGCGTTGATCTGCCCAAGCACCCGCAATTCCGCTGGAGTTGCTGGCGCGGCATCCGGCGGGCCGTTGCCAGATGTTCCCCCATGGGCGTCCGGGGGACGGAACAGATCTACCGCTCCGCGGGTCTGGTCCGCGCTTGGTTGTGTGCCGGGACTGCGCCACGAATCCATCGACTGAAAGTGTTGGCGCATAGGCTGCACGGCTACGTGCCGCGCCAGTTCCGAGCGTAGCACATGGCGCAACCGGCGCGTGACACTGCCGCCATCCTTCAGCCGGATGTCCGACTTCTGCGGGTGGACGTTTACATCCACGTCCTCTACGGGCAGAGCCAAGTCCAGGGCCGCCAGCGGGAAGCGTCCGTCCGGCATGAGTTCCGCGTAGACGTCCGTCACGGTGTACACAAGCGCTCGCTGTTGTACCCAGCGGTTGTTCACAAAGAGAGAAACACCCGTGCGGTTCCCCCGGTGCGCCGTGGGCTGCGTCAGAACCCCCTGCACAAAGGGATCATCCACCGGTATCAACTGGTCGGCGAGTTCGTGACCGTGCATGGCGATGAAAACATCCGCCATGCGCCCGCTGCCGGTGGTAGCAATGACTTCACGTCCATTGACATTGAGTGCGAAACGTACCGCAGGATGGCTGAGCGCCAGATGCTGCACACACTGAATAATGCGCTGCGCCTCCGCCTGCGGGCTCTTGCAAAACGCCAGCCGAGCCGGCACGTTGAAGAAAAGGTGCCGCACGTCCACGGCGGTGCCTACCGGACCGGCAGTTGCCGTAACTTCCACGTCTTCGCCGCCGATGGCCTTTAGCCCTTGTGCCACACGGTCCTGCGCCGTGCGGGAACGAATGTCGAGGTGCGACACCGCCGCGATTGAAGCCAGCGCTTCGCCGCGAAATCCCAGCGTGCGAATGCCCGCCAGGTCGTCCACGCTGCTGATCTTGCTCGTGGCATAGCGGTGCACCGTGAGGGGAAGGTCGTCCGCGGCGATGCCGTCGCCGTTGTCTTCGACATGAATGCGGCGCAGCCCACCCTGCTCGATGCTAATGGCAATAGCGGTTGCCTGCGCATCGAGCGCATTCTCGCACAACTCCTTCACCACCGACGCCGGGCGTTCCACCACCTCTCCCGCCGCAATCTTAGCAGCGAGCGCGGCGGGCAAGACTTGGACGGACATGCTCCACTTCCTCTGAATGTGCTTATTCGATAGCAGGATAGCATACGAAAGGCAGCACAAACTCAACTGCGGTTTCTGCCTCGCTTTACTAGAGATTATCTAATATATTTATTTAAAGATACTTGACAGATAGAGACGCATGTTTTAGAATACGTGTAGAGGCTTGGTTCGTCACAGTGAAAGTAACAGGAGGCAAGATAATGGCAGAACTCAAGCGCTACGAGCCCCACACGTTTGCGACGGTGCAGGACGTCTTCGACCGGTTGTTTGATCGCTCGCTCTTTGGCCCGGGTCTGTTCGCCAATGGGTCCACCCCGCATACGCCCCGGGGCTTCCCATCCAATCTCTGGGAGACCGACGAGGCGTACGTGCTCGAACTGGCAATCCCGGGCGTCAAGCCTGACGACATCGAGATGACCCTCAGCAAGGGCAGTTTGATCATCAAGGGCCGTTACGACAGCGCGGAGGGCACAAAAGGCACCCGCATCTGGCGCAACCTGCCGGAGGGCGAGTTCGAAATCGCCTACACGTTGCCCAGCGCGGTCTACGCCGACGAGGCCGCCGTCTCTTGGGCAAACGGCATCTTCACGGTGCGCCTGCCCAAGGAAGAGAAGGCGAAGTCAAAGCGGCTCAAGATCAACACCGGGTAACAAGCGCCGTCGAACCGGCCTGTGCAAGTAGTAGAAGACACCCACAGGGGCTAAGCCTCTGTGGGTGTCTTGTGGATTCTATAGTTGAGTCACCCTAGCGTCATTCCCTGTAAGTGTCAGGCGATTGGCTGACGGATTGGGCAGAAGGAGCGGCGGGTCTAGCGTCGTGTATGCCATTTGACATGTCATTCCGAACGGAGCGCAGCGGAGTGTCGCTAAGAGCGCGGAATCTAGTGTTGAGTCCATTAGGCTGCGTACAGCATGGCCCTAGATTCCGCGAACACTGTTCGACGCTCCGCTCGGAATGACACAGACTGTCAACGCTGTCTAGCGGACAAGAGATTCCGTCAATGAATTACTCAACACTCACACCTCAGCGTGGGATGAGGGCGCCCGCCTGCTGGACTTTCCACCGTTGCGCCTGGGCCAGCAGTTCCCGCATGCTGCGCTCTGCTGCGGCACCGGAGGAGCCACTCATCGCCACCAACTCATCCACCTGTTGCTCCGCCGACAAGGTTTCGACGCGCGTTAACGTGCGGCTGCCGTTGGTTGCCTTGTGGACAAAGTAGTGGTGGTCGGCATAGGCGGCCACCTGGGGCAGGTGTGTCACGCAAATCACTTGATGGTTCTCCACAAGACTCCACATCTTCTCGCCCAGCACAGCCCCGCTGCGGCCGCCGACGCCAATTTCGATCTCGTCGAAGACCAGGACCGGCGTTTCATCGGCGTGAGCCAGCGCGGACTTGAGCGCAAGCAAGAGGCGGGAAGCCTCGCCGCCGGAGGCAATAGCCGCCAGGGGCTTCAGCGGCTCGCCGCGATTGGGGCTGATGAGAAAGGCAACGGTATCGATGCCCGTTGGCCCGTATTCCAGCGTCCGCGGGCCTTCTTCGGTCTCAACAGAGAGCCCGTTTGGCACTTCCTCCTGCGTCACGGCCACGTCGAACGCCATGTTCGACATTCCCAGCAGAGTCAATTCCCCATGCACGGCATCAGCCAGTTCCTTCACGGCAGCCTTCCGTTTCGCGGAGAGTGCGGCGGCGGTTGCGGAGAGTTCATCGCTCAGCCGCTGCTCTTCATTCACGAGATCGTCCGCGCGGTCTTCACTCGATTGCAGGCGGGATAGTTCTACTGCCGCTTCATCGGCGTACTGCAGAATCTCGGCAACGGTATCACCATACTTCCGTTTCAGGTTATCAATTATGTCGAGCCGCGCCTCCACTTCCAGCATGCGGCCCGGTTCTACTTCCAAGCCGGTGGCATAACGCCGCACATCGGCCACCAGTTCCTCCATTTGCGCCGCGATCTCCTGGCCGGTCTGGAGATAGCCCTCTGCTTCCGGATCGAGCTCGGTCAGGTGCTGCAGGTCTCTGACGGCCTCACCCAACCACGCGCTGGCGGGCCGGGCGGGTTCGGCAGCGTCACTGAGCGCGTCGAGGATTCTGCCAGTTAGGTCCACGATCTCCGCACTATGTCGTAGTCGCCGGAACTCGGTGCGCAGCCCCTCCTCTTCACCAGGAGAGAGACCCGCCTCGGCGATCTCCTGGACCTGAAAAGCCAGCAAGTCCGCCCGCTGCGCCAGTTCGCGCTTGTCCTGCTGGAGATGCTGCAGCTCAGATTGTACGGACTGCAATGTGCGGTAACAGTGCGTTACCTGCTGTCGCAGTTCGCTTAGTCCGGCAAAGCGGTCAAGGAAGTCCAACTGCACTTTAGAGCGCAGCAGCGAAAGATTCTCGCCTTGACCGTGAATGTCCACCAGCAACCCCGCCACTTGCTGCAACACGCCTACGGGCAGAGCGCGGCCTTGAATGCGTGCGGTTGTGCGGCCGGAGGCCGCGATCTCCCGCGAGAGCAGTAGCCGGCCCCCATCGTCCGGGGACACGCCGACTTCCTGCAAAGTCTCTTCAAGATCGGGGAGGCTGGCGGGCAACGTGAAAGTGCCTGCTATCCGGGCGGTCCTGGCGCCGCTGCGCACCTCAGCAGCGCCCACGCGGTTACCGAGCAGCGCGCCGATGGCGTCGATGACGATCGACTTACCAGCGCCGGTCTCACCGGTGAGGACACTAAACCCGGCGCCAAACTCGACCTGGACTTCGTCTATCAGGGCGAAGTCTTTGATTTCCAAGCGCTCCAGCATGGCGCATCCTAGGAGTTTTCGAGGGGAATCCGCAGCTTGTGCACCAGCGTTTCGTAGAAGTAGGTGCGCTCCTGCACGCGAGCGAACTTGCAGGTTTGCGTCGCGGTTGTGAGATGCATCATCCCTTCGTTGGCCAGATCGCCGACCGGCAGCCCGTCGATGGTAACCACGGCTTCATGCTGATGGAATACCTGTAGACGCAGGCGCGCCGACTGGCGCAAGACGAACGGTGTCGTTGGACCCCGCAGGACGCACATGGGCGTGATGAGCATATTCCGGACCTCAGGGTGGAGGATCGGCCCTCCCGCCACCATCGAGTAGGCCGTCGAGCCGGTGGCGGTGGAAATCATGAGACCGTCCGCCACGTAGTCGGCGAGAAAAGCATCATCGATCCACACCTTTATGTCCAGTACGCGCCGCACGTGCCCTTGTGTAATCACCGCTTCATTGAGAGCAATCGTGTTCTGGGCCTCGCCCTCGATCTGACAATCAAGCATGGAGCGCTCTTCAATCCAGTATTCCTTATTCAGAAAGCGCGGCAACGTCTGGATTGCTTCTGCCGGCAACAACTCCGACAGAAAACCAAGCCTGCCGAACTTTACCCCGACGATGGGCACGTCATTCAAGGCACAAAGCTGCGCCGCTCGCAGAATGCTCCCATCGCCTCCGAGCGTAAAAAGAAGGTCGGTGGTGGGAATGCGCTCGTGCCACTCCCCCTCCACTTCCACGGGCACGTGCCAGGCCTCGTGCCCTTCCTTCTGGATGACAGAGTGCAGTACCGTAGCGAGCGCCTGCGCCTGCTCGCGTCCGGGGTGATAGAGCAATCCAACATTCACGGCTACTCACCTATCTGTGACATCTCAGCGAATGGGTATACCGCTTCTTGGTATTTAGAAGCGCGACGACCCTAAACATCAGCGGTTGCAAAGCCACCAGAGCTACTGGCACTGTCCATGAGCACCTGACGGTTCTAGAGCTTCACGGATTACATTGCGGTTCGATTATACCTTAGCAGGAAGCACGGAGAGTCCGTATAGCGCCCTTGCCTACGGTGGGGCAACCTACAATCGCCGCCTAAGGAGCATAAATGCACACCAGCGCGAACAGAGGCCTCAACGCACAGGAACATCATTGGTCTTCTTGACTGGCTAGAAAGCCCTCATCACAACTACATACGACCGAATGGCGGAACACTAGGGCCGGGTACTCTCTTGCTGCGCGGTGTATAGCAGGCCGTGGGTCAACTGGCGATACATGCGCACGGTCTTTGCCGCAATGCGTTCCTGCGTGAACTCACGGAGGACCCGCTCGCGGCCTTGCGCGCCGTAGTCACGACGCAGCGAGGGGTCGCCATGCAGTTCAGTCAATATGTTGGCGAGCGTTTCCGCATCGCCCTCAGGAAATGTCCTGCCACCGGGTTCGTCATCGCCGCTGCCAACGATTTCCGGTATCTCTCCCGATTCAGAACCCACTACGGGCACACCACACGCCATCGCTTCGATGAGCACACGTCCGAACTGTTCTTTCCAGTTCGGCATGGTGAGCGAGGGCAAGACGCAGACGTGCATAGCGCGGTAGTATGCCGGCATTTCGCTGCTCAGTACCTGACCGACGAATTCTACGCAATCCTGGATGCCCAGGGAATTTGCGTGCGATCTCAATGTCGCTTCTGCCGGGCCGGTTCCAATGAGTTGCAGTTGGTACGGAAAGGATAACCGCGCGGCAGCTGCAAGCAGCACATGAATGCCTTTCGCCGGCACAAGCCGACCCACGTAGCCAATCCTAAAGACATCATCGTCGCTAGGCTGGGGGACCGGAGCAAAGAGCTCTGCATCCACGCCGAATTGAGGAAAGACTGCCGAAGGGTGTGAGTAACGCTTGCGGCGCAGCACTTCCTGAGCCTGACGGGTGCCAGCTTGCGCGGCATGGGACTTCAACAGGGAATAGAGTTCAAAGAAATAGAAGGGAGGAGGATATATGCGATAGATGTTCTGCCAGGCGAAGAAGACCGTCTTGGCGCCCATGCGCCGCGCCTGCCAGATCGCGTGCGCCGTGGCAAAGTTATACGGTTCTTCATCGACGTGCACCACGTCGGGCTGCCACTCGAGAAGCTGCCGCCGGAGGTTGGGGTAGTAATGCAAGTGGTAGTGACCGTTGAAGCGCATGTGCTCGGCTACCAATTCGTACCCCGACGTGTAGCGAGGTTCCAACACCTGGCGGTACTCGCCTTCCCGCCAATAGGGCGGCACGATGGCCCGCAGCTCGACATCCGGAAACTTGGCGATCTCTTCCAGCTTGCGCTGGTAGGTGCCCACCACGAGGGCCTTGGATATGTAGAGGACTCGCATCAGCGCACCTTTTCATAGACCGCAATCGTCTGCGCGGCAGTGCGGTCCCACGAGAATGACCGCGCGCGCTCCAGCGCCCCCTCGGCAAAGTGGGCACGCTCCTTTTCAGACTGCCACAGGAGTCCGATAGCTGCGGCCCAGGCGTCGGTGTCGTCGGGGTCTACCAGGATGCCGCCATCCCCTACTACCTCGGGAAGCGACGCAGCGTTGCTGCACACGACCGGCGTGCCGCA
>VXOZ01000223.1:8775-9444 GCA_009839775.1 Chloroflexota bacterium
AGCCATGGCTTCCAGCGGGTCGAGGCCAAAGCCCTCGTAGCGCGAGGGAAAGACGAAGGTCGTCGCGGCCCGGTACAAGAGTGGCTTGTCCGCTTCGGGCACTCCACCCAAGAACCGTACGCGATGCCCAACCTCCGACTCGGTAGCTTGACGCACCCAATCGGGAAAGAGCGCGGCCTTACCGTGGCGGGTGCGGCCCGCAATAACGAGTGAGGCTTCTTCAGGCAATCTACTCAGCGCAGAGAACAGTACCCCGAGGTTCTTGCGCACGTCCAGACCGCCCAGATAGAAGAGAAAGCGCTCCGGCAGATCGTAACGGCGCCGTACCGCCTGCACATCCTCCGCGGGAATATCTGGCGAGAAGCGCGCGTCGGCGGCCAGATGTACGACATGCACGTCTTCTTCATCCAGTTTGAGATGTTCGATTATGTCACGCTTCGCAGCTTCAGAATCTGCGATGATGGCGTCCGCCTTGTGCGCCGCCGCCATGACGAGACTTGTGTAGAGCCGCACGAGGAAGTTCCCCCGGTACTCGGGCAATACAACCGGGATGAGATCGTGAATCGTCGCAACCAGCGGGAAGCTGTGGTAGTGCGGCGGCGCAAAGTAAGGCACGTGGCCGACTACGCCCTCGGCCTGTCTCTTATACCACTCTCCGCGCCCACGAGA
>VXOZ01000387.1 GCA_009839775.1 Chloroflexota bacterium
ATATTGTTGCTTGTTGTCATCTGCAGTGGAATACTGGGAGCCGCAATGGGCATAGTGCGACGTTGGAGCGTGCGCCGTGGCATCGCTTGGCGGTTACTCGTCGGCCACTACTTCTCTTCACATCCAGGCCCGCAGTCGGTCATTGCTCTCGTTGTAGTGCCTTTGTTGGTTGCGGCCATTTTGCATGCAACGAGTGCGGCGGCCGGATACACATTGAGTTTTGCTCCTTTGTTTTTCTTAATCTTCCCACCTGCTTGGATGCTGTCTGGATTGATGTTTGAGTCGGCGTGGGAGGCTCTTGTGTTTCCCTTGCTACGCTCTACGGCCGCCGAACCGATGAAGTGGCTGGCGCGCGAGGCCGCGCTCTTTCGCTTGCTTAAGGACGATTCCTACCTCTTCGGCTGCCGCCTCAATGAAGTCAGCATCGATTCCCACTCCGGCGTCGCTCACATTCATGGCGACTTTCGGACACCCGATCATTTGCGCCGCGTGCGGGAAGTCGGCCTGCGAGTAATCGGTGTCAAAGAGGTGGAAGTAACCGTTTAGGGTATGCCCTGCAGAGTTAGAGGCTTCGACCGTAAAGTAGCTGCTAGCTTTGCGCTCATAAAACCCAGAGACTCAAAGCTCCAGATCGCCTAAGGAATTCACTAGAGAATGACGCGACGCGAACTGCTCGGTGGTGCGTGGTACGGGGTTAGTATCGTTCTGGTACTGAGCTGCGGCAGCGACAAAGAGGATCGATCCTCACCTGATGAGCCCGGTTCCCGGCAGGGCTCCGTCGTCGTTCCCCCCAAGGAGACGCAGCATTTCACGCTCGCCGTTCTCGATCATCCCTTAGCGGTCACACCCGGTCAGAATGCCATTCAGGCATGGACTGAGGGCCATGTTCCCGGCGCGGCTCTGGGGACGGAATTGCAGCTCACCAAAGTCCCGATGCAGGGCGGCATAAAGGAATTCCTGGGTTCCCAAGCAGCAAGCGGAGTGGCTGTGGACTTGATCTGGCTTCCCCACAGTGAGGACATGCCCGACTTGTTCAAGTCCGGGTTGCTGGCGCCTCTGGATCGGTGGCTGGAGGTAGATCAGTCGGCCCCGCTCGAGGCGTTTGCCGTAGAATCCCGCCACTTGGTGCGCTTTCGTGCGCAGACGTTTGCGTTGCCGCTGGCAATCGCGCCGGTCGTGCTTGCGCACAATTCATCCCGATTCGAACGCGCCAATCTGGCGGCGCCCACGAGCGACTGGAAATGGATTGACTTCATAGAGGCGGGCAAGAGCCTAACGGAAGACATCAACGGCGACGGCACACCGGACCGCTGGGGCTTTATGGCGCCCGGGCATTTCCCGGAGTGGCTAGTATTCCTGCATCAACAAGACGTTGCTGTCGTAGACCTCGATACCAGTCAGATAGGCATGGATGGTCCGGCGAGCATTCGTGCGCTCACCGCTTGGGACGAGTTGGGAAGAGTGCACGGCATTCTCCCCTATGGACCGGACACTTCGGTGGCAAGACTGCAGGGCCTAAACGACTTTCTGCAAAGAGGCATGCAATTTACCTATTACTTCAACTCTCTGCCCCAGCAATGGAGGGAGGTCACCCCACTTCCCACCGGAGCGCGGAGCTCGGCTCCCCTTGCTCTTGCGGAGGCGTTGGCCGTGCCGGACGCCGCACAGGGAGACCGTGTCTATGAGGCCCTTGTACCGTTGGCGCTCTGGATTGCGGAGCGTCGCGCGATGCCTGCGACGACCGCCGGCTGGCAGTTCATCCAGCGCCCGGACCGAGACCACTTTAACCTGATTTTTGCCGAGTCAACGCAGGACACGTTGCTCGATGCGCTGCACAACGCTAAAGCCTCCCACGTTGCCAGCAGTCCGGGATTGTCACAGGGGCTCTTCAATATCGTCACGTATCGTCTGGCGCGGGACGAGGTGGGAATTGAGCAGGCAATCGAGCAGGCAAGAAACTGGTTACAGAACTACGTCGGTTCGTAAAACCCTCCCATTAGGACCAGAGATGCGGTCATTAGGATGGTTGAAGTTGACATAAACAAACCCGCTGCACATGCAGCGGGTTTCAAATTTCAGCCTAGGGTTGACGACCAGCCTGTTTACTGAGCCTATTCCGCGCGGCCGGGGATGAAGCCCTCTGCGCCGAAAAGCTTCTGGGCTTCTTCCAGCGTCTCATCCGGCGGCGGCAGGATGACGTCTGACGGCACGATCTCATCGTCCTGAAGGGCGGTACCCTTCTGGGTAACTAAGTCATGCATCTGCTGCAGTAACTCTTGAAAAGCCTTGTCGTCGGACCCCGACACGGCCTCTTCGATCGCATCATCAAAGCGCTGCAAGTCAGTAGCGATAGCGTCGTCAAGGCGGTATTGACCCACAGTTGCGATGCGGACTATCATGCGCGGTCCTCCAACTGCTTCTTGTCTTTGCCCGCGAGCTGTAGTTTGAGCATTTCCAGCTCTTCCTCCACACCGCTTTCGGCGCTGAGCTTATTCAACTCTCTATCCACAAAATCGGATCGAGAACCGGTCGAGTCTTCAAGGACACCGGTATCTACAAGCTCATCGATAGCCAGCGCCCGCGCCTGTAGAGATTCCGTGCGCTCTTCCGCCCGCTCGACGAGCAAAGAGACGTCGGCCATTTCTTCCGACAAGCCCGATACGGTCTCACTGATGCGTGTCTGCGCCTCTGCCGCGCTGTACTGCGCCTTGATGACTTCTTTCCGCGTGCGGAAATTCTCTACTTTTGCCACCAGTTTCTGCTCAGTGAGCGCCAGACGCTCTTGATCCTGCTCTAGGGCCTGGATCTGTTGCCGTAGCCCCTCTGCCTGCGTGACGACCAGTTGCTTGCGCTGCAACGCGATGCGGGCGAGGTCTTCCCGACCGGCCTCAACCGCGCGCTGGGCTTGGTCCACCAGCTTGGCCTCATTACTCTCCAACTTTGCGGCCTGCATTTCGAGGCGCCGTTTAGAAGTTACAACTTCGACGATGCCTCGTTTTACCTTATGCAGTTGCTCAAGCTGTCGTTCGTAGGCATAGTCAAGCGTCTCGGCCGGGTCTTCAGATCGGTCTAGTAGCGCATTTATCTTGGCGCTGAGCACAGCGCCCATCCGTGAAAAGATGCCCATTCACACTCCTCCGGTCCGGTGACCGCGTGGGTCTCCTTCAACCGACTTGACACTGCCTCAAGTATCCCATAGGTATGCTACATGGTCAAACGACTTTGGGGAGCATTTTGCTACAGGCAACTCTTGCCATAAGAAGTTGAAACGCTCCAAAAGGTGATCGAGTTGCAATTTACATAATGCACCGGTACACTTGGATATGTGCACAGACGCAAGGAATCCCGAAGAGAATCGCCGGCCGTCTGTCAATACAATGTCAGCCGCCTGGGATTTACATGAGCGACTGAAGAATTGCCAATGGGTCCTGAGGGTTAAGTCTCAGGTCGAAGTGTGGAAGGAGGAAGTACCGTGACACGGCGCGAATGGCTCAGTCTTGTAGCTTTCAGTAGTGCAGTGTTGCTGCAGGCAAGTTGTGGTGGTGATGAGGATGACGAGCAATCGTCACGGATGGAACCAAGTCCCCGCGCGGGAAACGGCGTGGAGATCACCAAAGAACCCCGGCAGTTTACGCTGGCATACCTGGAGCATCCATACTTCGTTAACCCGCCCAAGCCAAGCATCCTCGGCCGGGAAGTGGTATCGGGGTGGAACAGTGGCAATCTGCCTGGCGCGCCCGAGGGAGCAACGTTAGAGTTCGTCGCCATGCCTAGGGTAACCGATGAAGGCAACCGCTTTCTGGGTGCCGCGTCAGTAGTTGAGTTTCTGGGCACGACTGCGGCAGGCGGGGTTGCCGCAGCGGATGTGGTCTGGCTTCCCTCCTATGCACAAATCATGGATATCCTCAGAGCCAAGTTCTTCGCTCCGCTTGATCGCTGGTTGCAGGGGGATAAGCAGACTCCGTTGGAAGCGTTTTCGGATGAGGTCATACGTCTTGTGCGATATAAGGGCCAGACCCTCGGTTTGCCTATTGCGGTGGCCCCCGGCATCCTGGGCTACGACGCAATCAGCTTTCAGCGTGCCAACGTGGCCGCGCCTGCTACCGAATGGACTTGGTCGGAATTCATCGAGGTGGGCCAGCGCCTGACTCTGGACGCGAATGAAGACGGCAAGCCGGAACAGTGGGGCCTTTCAGCGAATTGGGACTTCCCAGACTGGCTGCCATTCCTGCTACAAGAGGGCGGTGAAATCGTAGACTTGGATTCAGGCGTAATTCGTCTGGAAGGACCAACCGCCATAAACGCGCTCACGGCCTGGGATGAAATGGGTAGAGAGTATGGCATCTACCCGTACGGGACGGAGGTTACGGATGCGGATTTGCGGGGCTACGAGGATGTTGTTCCGAGTGCCATGCGCTTTTCGCGGTTCAATAAGCATCCGTGGGGCTATTGGCCCGACTATGCATCAATGCCGCAAGGATCAAAGAAAGCCACGCCGCTGCTCCTGGAGGAAGTGCTGGCCGTGCCGGCCGCTGCAGCCGCGGACGATGCGTATGCAGCGCTCATTCCTCTGGCTCACTGGATTGGCGAACGCCGGGTCTTGCCTGCCGTGACCTCCGGCTGGCAGTTCCTGGAGAAACCGGACACCGGCCACTTCGACTTGATATTCCCGGAAGCGATGCGGCAGACCGCGTTAGAGAGCTTGCCCCATGCTAAAGCGTCCCAGGCGGCAAGTAGTTCCCAAATCTCCTATCACCTCTTTTACCAAGTCACGCTGCCCTTGGCCCGTGGCGAGGTTGTTGTCGAGCAAGCGATCGATCGGGCGGTCATTTGGCTTCAGAGCTATCTCGCTGAATGAAAATCAGAAGGAGATATACCGTGACGCGACGTAAATGGCTTAGTCTCGCAGTTTTTGGTAGTGCGGTGTTACTGCAGGCAAGTTGCGGTGGTAATGAGGATGAAGAGCGGGAATCGCAGGCAGAACCAAGTCCCCGCCCCGGAAACGTGGTCGAGACCACCAAAGAGCCCCGGCAGCTAAAGTTGGCGTACTTGGAACATCCAACCATATCTAATCCTCCCAAGCCAAGCATTCTTGCCCGGGAAGTGAAAAAGGGATGGAACAGCGGTGACATTCCAGGCATGTCTGAAGGAACAACGCTCGACCTCGTCGAGATACCTCACAAGACCGATGAGCAACATAGAATTCTTGGTGCGCCTTCGGTGGTCGAATTCCTTAACGCGAGTGCGGCCGGCGGAGTTCCTCTGGCAGATGTGGTCTGGATTCCGCCCTATGCGCAAGTCATAGAACTTCTGAGATCCGGTTTGTTCGCACCGCTAGATCGCTGGCTGCAAACAGACTCACGTAACCCGCTGGATGCGTTCTCGCGAGAGGCCCGCCGCCTCGTACGGTTCGAAGGCCAAACACGCGCCTTGCCCTTGGCGATCGCTCCCGGTGTAGTGGGCTACGACGCAGGCCGGTTTGAACGCGCCAACGTGGCTGCCCCCGCTTCCAATTGGACCTGGCAAGACTTTATCAAGGCAGCCAAAGGCCTTACTGTGGACGCTAACGACGACGGAAATCCCGAGCAGTGGGGGTTTTCTGCCACCTGGGACTTCCCCGATTGGCTGCCATTCCTGCTCCAAGAGGGCGGCGAGATCGTAGACTTGGACACCGGCAGGATTGGCATGGATGGACCGGCCAGCGTCTCCGCGCTCACCGCGTGGGATGAACTGGGTAGAGTGCATGGCATCCACCCTTACGGGCCCGATATCACGGATATCGAGCTACTGGGCTTTGAGGATACCCTCAAGAGCGGGATGCACTTTTCGCAATTCCAAAAGCGACCGTGGCACAATTGGCCCGACTTAGCGCCCATTCCACAAGAATCTCAGAATTCTACGCCGCTCTCTGTTGAAGAAGTGCTGGCCGTGCCGGCGGAAGCAGCGGACGAGAGCGGATATGATGCACTTGTTCCACTCGCCCACTGGCTCGGAGAGCGGCGGGTATTGCCCGCAGTCACCACTGGTTGGCAATTCATTGAGCAAGCCGATACGGACCACTTCGACCTGATACTCCCTGAGGCGATGCAAGAAGTGGCGCTGGATGGCCTGGCTAGGGGGAAAGCCTCCTACGCGGCGAGTAGTCCTATGATTCCGTACCACCTCTTCTACCAAGTCACGCTACCATTGGCGCGCGGCGAGGTTGTAGTCGAACAGGCAATCGATCAGGCAGTAAATTGGCTGCGAGGTTACCTGGCTGAATAGTCAGAACGAATAAGTTCCGAGAAGATACATTCTCGGAACTTATTGGGTTTGCAGCGGTTAGCGCTCTTTTCTCCATAGCGCTGTTGCCTGAGAAGGTGTGCACATTGCGCGCCAAGCCTTCCCGTGCCCTGATAAGGGAAGGGGAATCTACTCCCCAATGCTGACGCATCTATAAAGTAGCGCGGGGGCTTGTCCCCCGACGGAGTGCGGTGAGACTGCGCGCCACGCCAGCAATACGGGGGCATATCACCGCTACGCCTTGTTAAAAAGAACTGAGCATGCACTGGCAAGCGCACACGCCTCACAACGTGTACGTGGTGTACCCATTCTCACACGGGTTGCCGTAGCTGACGTTTAGCCGACCTTGCAGCGGTTCCATCACATAAGACGCCACAGTTTCAATGCTCTCCGCAGTGCCATCATTATGTCTACATATGCTATGCGGATGGCCGGCGTGGTCGGACATCATCTGCATCACGTCGGCCGCGGACGCACGGTCTACGCTGGAGACAAGCTGGTCCGCCCGGGCGCAGCGCGGCTCTGAGTCCGGCAATTGGCTGCGAAACGTGTCGAACGGCTCGAGTTCTGGCGAACGGATGTTATTCGTGTGCGCCAAGGTATCCTCGGTCGCCTCGATCACGCCCAACCCGTGGGGCGCCGCGATCTCTGCATCCACCAAGCGGTTCTCGCCATCCACCATGAGATAATTCCCTGCGGAAGAGAATGTCGTCCTGTGCATTATGTCAAGAACTTCGGCAAGATTGCGGCACTCCAGAATGCGCCGCTTGAGGGGATAATGTGACACCCCAACCCGCCAGCCCTCCGTGTAGAGTTGGTTCTGCACAAACGCAACGCCATGCTCGTTGAAGCCGGGATAGCCAATCACACCCGCCCACGTGAACATGATGAACGCCGGCTTATCGTCCGGCGACACCCGCAGCACCACGCCCACGTCCTTCATCCAGTCCGCGACGTCCTGGTTCTGGGCAATAATCGTGCTCTCGTTGTTCGTGCGACTGGTGAGGAAGCCGAGGGAACTGCATCCGTCGCTCAAACCGGCATCGCCCAGCGTGAGTTCCGTCCGCACGTTGAGCAGCACAATCTCGGCAAAGGCAACGTTAGCCCCCGCCGCGATGCCTTCCATCTCCGCGATCGCGTCGGGAATGAACCCCCGGATGGACGGCACGAACGACTCCGCACGGGCGCGCAACGTTGCGCGATCCTGGTTCTTATACTCTCCAATCGACTGATACGAGTGCTCCAGGAAGCGGTGAATCTGTTCCCGGCAGGCCTCGCCATGCTGACGGCCTATTTCAAACGGCGAGCCGCCGACCGCAAAGAACGGATAACAATGCGCTTGTGCCATTAGTGACATCCTTGCGTTTATGTAATGTTTCCTCGCCCGGCAACACATATCTTGGTTGCCATACGTGCCCACATCGTACGCTGCACATCGCGCGGCGGCAAGCATTCGAACTACCCGCTAAGAACTGTCATAATGTCACCAGCTGCAATCTGAGTGTACTATTGGTTAACTCTCAGGCTTGCTATGTTTCTCTTGAAGCTACGTGCGGTGATCGCCTCAATACAACGTGAGTCACAGCGAGTACAATTGGCAATGCTAGTATGAAATCCTTCGACATCTTCTTCCTCGCCCAGGATACGGTCGCGGTGCAGCGGCAACCGCTTCCCGGCATAAAATCTGGTGAGATTCTGGTACAGCTACGCCGCTCTCTTATCAGCACCGGCACCGAGTGCATCTGCCTACAGCGCAAATTCGCGCCTGGCACCCACTGGGACAAGTGGGTGCAATACCCGTACCGGCCGGGCTACAGCGCAGTGGGGATCGTGGCAGAGGCCGCTGACGACGTTAAGGGTTTTTCCGTCGGCGACCGTGTCGCGCTGCCGGTCAAGCATGGGCAGTATGCCGTGCTGGCCGCAGACCGCGCCGTCAAAGTGCCGGATGGTGTCTCTGATGGCGCTGCCGCGTGGTTCAATCTGGCGTGCATTGCGCAAAATGCCGTGCGGCGGGCGGAACACGCGCTGGGCGACGACGTGGTGGTGATAGGCGCCGGCATCCTCGGCCAGCTCGTCGTGCAGTTTGTGCGGTTACTTGGGGCCAATCGTGTCGTAGTCATCGACACGGCGCCTGCGCGGCTCACGATGGCGGCAGCCCACGGCGCCACGCACACGCTGCAAATGACGGCCGCTGACGCAGAAGAGGCAATCGCTTCGATCACAGGCGGCAGGCTGGCGGACGTCGTCTACGACATCACGGGCAATGCGGCGGTATTACCTACTGCCTTTCCCTTAGCGCGGCGGTTTGGCAAAGTGCTGCTGCTCGGCGACACCGGCACACCGTCGGACCAACGGCTCACCGGCGATATCATCCGGCGCGGCGTCACGCTCGTTGGCGCCCACAGCACCAATCCGCCTCCAGTTGCTTCCGACTATGCCCACTGGACCCACAAGCATATGACTGAGCTCTTCTTTACCTACCTGGAACGCGGCCAAATGCAGGTAGAGGACCTTGTCACCCACCGCTATGACCCGCGCAGGGCCGCCGAGGCTTACGCCATGCTGACGACCGATCGTTCCCAGGCCATGGGCGTGCTCTTCGACTGGACGCGACTCGGCTAAACGCGTACAGATGCCTACCCTAAAGATGATCGTTGGTTGCACATGCCTTCGGAGTGGAGTATCCGGTGACGGTCATGCCGACGACCGCTCAGGGCATCTTCTCCGCCTTGTCCTAGGCTCTCTTGATCTTTGACAATGCGGATACTACCTATACTGCGCTGCTTGCCAAGCGGCTGATTGCCAATCCGAGCAGCACGAGAGCGATGCCCAGCACGTTGCTGAGGAAGAGGTTGAGAAGAGCTAACCGTAACTCACCTTCGCGAATGAGGTTTATGCTTTCGATGCCGTAGGTCGAGAAGGTTGTAAACGCACCGAGCACGCCGATCAGGAAGAAGGTGCGCACGTGGGACGACAGGGCCGTGTGGGCAAGCGGTTCCCAAAGCAGCCCCACGGCGAAGCAGCCCAAAAGGTTTACGCCGAGTGTCCCCGCCGGAAACGCGCTCTCGAAGTAGCGGCTGATGAGGCCTGAAAGGAGATAGCGGAGAGTCGCGC
>VXOZ01000039.1 GCA_009839775.1 Chloroflexota bacterium
CTTCAGCCGCAAGTGGAGCATCTGCGTAGGCGCGCTGCTCGGCTGCGGGGGCGTTGTGGTCCTCATTTTTGCCGTTGATTACGTCGTGTTCGTGATTGGCTTCATCTTGGTCGGCGTCGGAGCGGCCTTTGCCTCCGGCGCGGACATGGCGCTCTTCTACGACTCCATCAAAGACGCGGGCTTGGAAGGACGGGTGCAATCCCTCTTGGGGCGCGCCCTGGCAATCGAGAACATCAGCATGGTCGGCGGGACGCTCATCACCGGCGCCATTGCGAGCCAAACCGGTCTCACGGGCCCGTTCTGGGCGAGCGCCGCCTCCCTTATTACCGCAGCAACCATCGCGCTCTGGTTCGTGGAACCCGACATCGGGCGCGACCGGCCTGCATCCTCACAGCCAATGACTTTCCGGGAAACGGCGCGCCAGTATTTTCGGCACCTCAGGGCAACGATCCAGACCATCACGCACAACCCGGAACTGGTGGGGCTGGTGGTGGCGTACGTGGTAATGATGCGCACCTACTTCCTGTCGGAGCGTCCCTTTGGCGGACCCTACCTCACGTCGCTGGGCTTCTCCGCCGCTGATCTGGGTTTCATCTATGCGCTGTTCTATGCGGTGATGTCGGCCTTCATGCTCGGCTCGGGCCGGATACGCGCCCGGCTGTGGGGCAGCGAACGCGCCACGCTGCTGTCGCTTGGCATACTCGGCATGGTGTCCTTGGTGGTGCTGGTCAACGCGCCGCTGAGGCCCATCGTCATATTGGGAATGCTCGGCATCTACGTAATGATCGGCTTGCTCCATCCGTTGATGCAGGAAAGCCTCAACCGCCGCCTCGTTTCGGCGCAGCGCGCATCCTGCCTCTCGTTGGTGCAAGCATCCATTTACACGCTCGGCCTACTGGTAGGCACGCCGCTCGGCGCCGTGGCCGACAACTTCGGACTGGAAACGGGACTGCAAGCCTTCCAGTGGACGTTCGTGCCGGCTATCCTCCTCGCGGCAATCCTGGCCTGGCGGGTGCTGATTCCGCCCACCCGACGCGAGACAACACCAAGCGGCAACGGCGACGGTTAGTGCGTAGCGGCAGGTGTGTTTGCGGCATACCCTGAGCGCAAACGCAGTATCCCCTTTCCCGTTGGAGACCTTTGCGTAATCCGTCATTCCGGCGAAAGCGCGCCCCCGCGCGGGGGCGAGGAATCCAGAGGTGCTTGTATTGCCCGTAATAGCTTAACGTCAATTCTTTTTTTATCCTCATCCCATTAAGGCGGAAGAGGCTGCGCAAAGGTCTCTGCCGGGAGCGGGAATCGGAGAGGCTTAAGTCTCCCGTATCTGCTCTGACCGTCACAGCAAAGTGCAATATCCGTTCGCGCGGATCCTGTTGCGGCGCGCTCTGGCGAGTCCCGCCAAGCGTCGGATACCGTCCAAGCAAAGTTCTGTCAGTGCGTTGACAGCGGAACGGCAACTTAGTACCGTTAGGGTGGAATAGTGTACGTGCGCTAGCGGCACATGCACTGCCGGTATGCAGGCTTGATTGCCAGAAATGGCGTTAGAATGTTTCACTTTCTTACATGGTATCGCGGAGAGGAAGGCAAAGGGCATGGAGCTATGGATGCTTGTCGTGCCTCTGCTTGTCCTAATACCTGGAGCATTTGTAGTCGGTTATTGGGCGCAACGGCTGATCCAACATCGGAACACACAGGCGGCAGCGGCTGAAGCACAGAGGCTCTTGGAGGATGCAGAGACAACACGCAAACGACTCGTAGTAGAAGCAAAGGATGAAGCGCTTAAGCTAAAGACCAAAGCGGAAGATGAGATTGGGCGTTGGCGCGGCGAACTCACGCGCACAGAGCGTCGCCTGCAGCAGCGCGAGGAGACGCTAGATCAGCGCACCACGCAGGCCGAACGCCGCGAAAAAAAGCTTGGGGCTTCCGAGAAGCGGGTGGAGCGCGAGCGAGACGCGGTCAACGAACTGCGCCAGAAGCAGATCAGCGAACTCGAGCGCATCGCCCAAATGACGGCCGACGAGGCCAAAGAGGTGCTCACGAAGAGCATCGAGGACGAGGTGCGCACAGAGTGCACCCGCATGATCAAGCAACTCGAAGCGTCGGCGCGGGAGGAATCGGAGCGCAGCGCGCGGCGGGTGATTGCCACGGCGATCCAGCGGCTGGCCGCCGACCATACTGTGGAAACGACGGTTTCGGTCGTCACCCTGCCCAATGAGGAGATGAAGGGCCGCATCATCGGGCGCGAGGGGCGCAACATCCGCGCCTTGGAACTCCAGACCGGCGTGGACCTTATACTCGAAGATACGCCGGAGGCGGTGGTGCTCTCCGCTCATGACCCGGTGCGGCGGGAAGTAGCCCGTTTGGCCCTGACCCGCCTTATCCAGGATGGGCGCATCCACCCGGCCCGCATCGAGGAGATGGTGGGCAAGGCCGACAAGGAAATCGAGGACACGATTTGGGAGGAAGGTGAACAAGCGGCGGACTTGGCGCAGGTGCGCGGCCTGCCCGCCGAGTTGGTGCGCCTCATCGGTAGACTCCGCTACCGTTCCAGCTACGGCCAGAACGTGCTGGCGCACAGTGTCGAGGTGGCGCAATTGGCAGCGAGCATGGCCGCGGAAGTCGGCGCCGATGTGAACGTCGCCCGGCGCGCGGGCCTGTTGCACGACATCGGCAAAGCGGTTGACGCCGACATGGAAGGCCCCCACGCGTTGGTGGGCGCGGAAATGGCCCGGCGGTACAACCAATCGCCCAAGATCGTCCATGCCATTGCCGCCCATCATAACGATGAAGAACCGCGTACGGTGGAAGCCTTTATCGTATCGGCGGCGGATGCCATCTCAGCCTCGCGGCCCGGCGCGCGGCGAGATTCGATCGAGCGCTACATGCAGCGCCTGCGGGCACTGGAATCTGTGGCCAATTCCTTCTCCGGCGTTGAAAAGTCGTACGCGATCCAGGCCGGACGTGAAGTGCGGATTATGGTGCGTCCCGATGAGATCGATGAGTTAGGCGCGGTGCGATTGTCCCGCGACATCTGCAAGCAGATCGAAGAGACGCTGGACTACCCGGGACAGGTGAAGGTTACGTTGATTCGTGAGACACGCGTAGTCGGCTATGCGAAGTAACGCGAGGGGCCGGGCGCAAGTGCCGCCGCTGGGCTGCCACTAAGCCCGGCGCATGGTGTGCGCCGAAACTTGGAAACTGCGCAGTAGGAGAATGGGAAGAGACCAGACGTAATACGAATTATTGCTCTGGCCCGCCTGAGCGACTATCGTTGCACTCAACACCGGAGCCGGAGGAGATCTTTGCACAACCCGACCAGGCCGGACGAGAAAGCTCTCTCTCCCTGGGGAGAGGGCCGGGGTGAGGGGAAATCAGTACCAATCCGTCCCATTTCCATCTGTTTGGCGGAGTCACGCAAAGGTCTCCGGAGGGGGAGCAAATGGAAATCCTAAAAGTAGCGTCACAATCCAAGCCGACGGCGGTGGCCGGCGCAATCGCTGGTGTCGTGCGCGAAAGTGGCCGAGCGGAAGTGCAAGCCATTGGCGCGGGAGCGGTGAACCAAGCCATCAAGTCCATCGTCATTGCGCGCGGCTACTTGGCGCCGAGTGGAATCGACCTTATCTGCATCCCCGCGTTCATCGAGGTAACGGTAGAGAACGGCGAGCGGACTGCGATAAAGTTCATTCTGGAATCACGGTAATTCCTATTCGCTCAAGCCATGTGCCTTGAGGACTTTAGCGCCCCTTATTGAATGGATGAAACGTAAAAGTATCTGGTCTCGTCGTAGTCTACTCGCCTTGTAGTTGTATTTGACCGACAGCAGTCGCGGGTTGAGACTAGCCAAGAAAGAAGGCGCACAGTAGTGGGGACAACCCAAGAAGGAATTGGCGACAAACGGCGTGCACCGCAACGAGATTTAAGTGGTGATTCTGGTTTTGTCGGCAGGCGAGATCCAGAATGCCCAGAAGCTATGGCACAAGAATTGTCGGCTTCCGTGAGAACATTTGTACAGGCATTCGAAGCCAGCTTGCGTGAGTTCGAGCGACGTATGACCATTCGCTTTGGCTTAATGCTGCTTGTCGTATGGGGTTCGATGGCTGCGATACTCAAACTGTGCCCGTAGCAAACACATGCGGCGGACAAGTTTCCCAGCGGATTTAGTGTACGCCAGATGTGCGCCGCGGGGACATAACAAAGTTCTCCGCCCCAGTTCCGCAGCAGGCTTTTACCATAGGGGCAATACTTAAGCGAATATTCAGCGCATTCCCCGTAATTCAGGAGAGCAGGCATGTACCCAAATGGAGCGGATTTCGGCCTGAGCCTCACGTTCGATATCGAGATGTGCACGAACTTCCCGTACTGGACGTCGGTGTGGGACCATCGCAAGGGCGCCATCGATGAGGACAGCAAGCTCTACATGGGCAAGATGCTGGACGTGGCGGACGAGTTTGGCGTCAAGTTCCAGTTCTTTCTCGTAGGGCGCGCGTTGGAAGACCCGGATATCGACTACCTGAAGCGCATGACGGCTGAAGGCCACGCCGTGGACAACCACACGTATAACCACGTCTCCGTAAAGGCCCAGGACATTCCGCAACTCCAGCCGGTCTACACAAATGCCCCGTGGCGAGCTGCCGGCCTCAACGCTTTAGAGTGTATTGAGCGCGAGGTGCGGCAGACTTCCACGGCGATCACCGAGAAACTGGGTGTCGCGCCCACGGGTTTTCGTACGCCGGGCGGCTTCAACAATGGCTTGGACGACGTACCCGCCGTGCAGGAAGTCCTCAGCGACGCGGGCATGCAGTATGCCTCGGCGCGGTACTACTTTCCGGTAGACCCGAAGCAGAAACGCCCGTCGGCGGATGTGCTCAACCAGGCGATGGAGGCCAGCATCGACGAGCTCCAACCGTCCCGCTATCCCAACGGGCTGCCGGAATTGCCTTTGGCGGGCATCACGGACATCTGGGCGTTTCGCGTGCTGGACCTCGACCGTTGGGAATTCATCAACGTGCTCAAGCGCGGCATCGACCACGCCCACGCCAACCAACAGGTACTGAGCCTCTGCTTCCATCCACCCGTACTCGCGGTCCGGGACCCCCATTGCGACATGCTCAATATCGTCCTGCGGTACGCTTTAGACAAGCCCGGCGGCTGCTGGGTCACAACGAACCAGGAGATGGTGGCGCACACGCTCAACTAAGCACCGGGACTCGGTTACAATGCGCCTGTAGACACGTGCGAGTCTCGTTAGCAAGCTGTAGCGCGGGGGCTTGTCCCCCGCTCTTTGGATAGATTCATACACCTGGTTTTGGGCAAGATGCGTGGCGACGCGGAGATTGTTGAAAGTTCCATTCACCTGAGTAAAGCACGACAAAAGGACGAGCACATGTTTCCCAATGGCGCCGAGTTTGCTCTCAGTCTGACGTTCGACATCGAGATGACCCCCAACTTTCCCTACTGGACTTCCAAGTGGAACCATCGCAAGGGAGAGATTGACGAAGGCACCAAGCTCTACTTGCGGCGGATGAGCGATATTGCGAAAGGCTACGGGGTCAAGTTGCAGTTCTCCCTGGTGGGCCGTGCCCTGGAATACCCGCACAACCATAACTTTAATACGCGCGTCGACGACGCCCATGCCGTCGACAACCACACCTACACCCATGTAAACGTGAAGGCCAAGACGATTGACGGCTTGCAGGAGGTGTACGCCAACGCTCCCTGGCGCGCCGCGGGCCTGACGCCGTTGGAAGTCATTCGCCAGGAGATCCGGCAGACAAACGACGCAATCGAGGAGAAACTGGGCGAACGACCCCAAGGTTTTCGCACGCCCGGCGGCTTTGACGGCGGACTCGACGACGTGCCGGACGTACAAGATGTGCTCAAGGACGAGGGCTTTCGCTTTGCCTCGGCGAATTACCACTATCCCGTTGACCACACGGTGCGGCACCATCCCACCGAGGCGCTCGAAGCGGCGTTTGGCACCAGCTTGAATAAGCTGCAGCCCTACCGCTATCCCAACGGCCTGCTGGAGATTCCCCTCATGGGGATTACCTCCATCTGGGCCTTCCGGCACATGGACCTCGACCGCTGGGAGTTCATAGATCTCATCAAGGCCGGCGTAGATCACGCCCACGCCAACCGGCAGATCTTCAGCCTGTGCTGCCACCCGTCGGACATCGCGGCGCGCGACCCGCATTGCGACATGGTGGATGCCGTGCTGCGTCACGCGCTGGATAAGCCCGGCGGCTGCTGGGCGACGTCCAACCGGGAGATAGCGGACCACCTGAACAATTGAGAACTGTAGCACGGACCGGCACAATCCGACGCTCCCACAATTTTCGTGCCCAATGCAGTCATGAAAAAGGCGGTTGGCGGTTCAGTGTAAGCTAAATGGCCACCGAATCTCCCAAATAGTCCCTGTCCGCTGAGAAGCCGCGCAGGGCGCAAAAGCGCGGGCGTAACATTATCAAGTCAAGAAGGAAGGCGGCAGTAGCATGGAAACCGCGGACGTTGTCGTAATTGGCGGCGGGATTGTCGGCACCACGATTACCTATCATCTCGCAAAGGCCGGCGCGGGCAAGGTGGTGCTCTGCGAACGCAAGACCATCGGTTCCGGCACCAGTTCCATGTCCGGCGCCATGTGCGGCCAACAGGCCGAAATGACCGATACCATCGCCAAACTGGCGGTGCGGGCCCGCGACATCTACGACAACTTTGGCGATGTCATCGGCGGCGACTGCGGATTCTTTAAATATGGCATCCTGAATCTCTACAATTCTATGGAGTTAGCCGAGAACGCCGCGGAGAGGGCGAGAAAGAACGGCTCGGCAGCGCAAGCGCTCACGCTTGACGAGGCCAAAGACTTTTATCCGGAAGCCAACGTGGATGGCGCGGGCGCGGCGCTGCTCTACGGCGAGACAGGTAACGTGGACGCTTACCGCACCATGCAATCCTACGTGGCCGGCGCACGGGCGCACGGCGCGGAGATCCGGGAGTTCACGCCGGTGACGCACATTCACGCTAAGAACGGCCGCATCGAGCGGTTGGAGACCCCTGGCGGCGCCATTGTGCCGGGCAAAGTGGTGCTCGCGTGCGGGCCGTGGAGCCACAAGGTAGCGCGCTCGGCGGGCCTGCACCTGCCGATACAGCCCTCGCAGGTCGGCGTATCGTTCTACCGCCAGCCGCCGGACTTCTACGACCGCCCGCCGGTGTTCAGCGTGGACCTTGCCATCATCCCCTGGCACAACAAGCACTTTCGCGTTCTCTGCGACCGCCGCGACCCGCTGGTAAAGATAGAACCGGACCCCACCAACGCGGTACCGCCGCAGTGGATGGTGGACTGGACGACGGAAGTGATCGAGCGGCGGCTGCCCAAGATGAAGCGCGGCCGCTTCCAGGGCGCGTACCAGACCTGCTACGATGACACGCCCGACCTGAAACCGCTCTTGGGCTACATTGCGGGCTACGAGAATCTCTTCCTCGATTGCGGCTGGAGCGGCCGCGGCTTCAAGTTTTCGGTGGCACTCGGCGAGTACAACGCCAAGTGGATTATGGAAGGCAAGACGGAATTGGATCTTGCGCCGTGGCTGGCTAGTCGTTTCCTGGGTGCATAGCGGACTACTAACCACAGACTCTGTCACTCGATTCAACTCAACTATCAGCGCGCCCGTCCACCCTTCAACAGGCTCAGGGCGAACGGGCTGCATTGCCTAATTCCAGCCATCTGGGTAATGTAGTCTCGTTACCGAATCTGACATTGTCCCGTAAACGAAATTCGCAGAGTCGCGCTTGCTCTACATCGGCATGAGTGAGTGCGGCCTCGGCTAATGCATACGAGGAGTGTAAGTGTTGTCGACGCGTGTAGTCGTCACCGGTATGGGCGCGGTAACCCCCGTGGGGAATACCGTGCCAGATTCATGGCGGGCGGTGTGTGCCGGCGCGCCCGGCATTACGCGCATAAGCCGCTTCGACACGGATGGTTTTGCCGCCCAGATTGCCGGTGAAGTCAAGGACTTCGATCCCCGCCAGTACGTGGATGCGCGTGAAGTGCGGCGGATGGACCGCTTCACGCAGTACGCGGTGGCGGCGGGCCAACAGGCCATGGACGACTCAGGTCTCGACATAAACGGACACAATGCCGACCGGATCGGTGTCTTCGTGGGTTCCGGCATTGGCGGCATCGAGTCGTTGGAAGCGCAGTTTGCGGTAATGGCGGCACGCGGGCCCAGCCGCTTGAGCCCATTTCTCATTCCCATGTTGCTTACGGATACGGCGGCGGGAGCGATCTCGATTAGATTTGGCTTACGTGGCCCGAATTTAGCCGTCGTCTCTGCCTGCGCCACCGGCGCGCATGCGGTGGGCGAAGGCGCGGCAGCGATCCGGCGCGGCGACGCCGACGTGATGATTTGCGGCAGCAGCGAGGCGGCGGTGACGCCTATGACCATTGCCGGTTTCGCAGCCATGCGTGCGCTTTCCACGCGCAACGACGAACCGGCGGCGGCCTCGCGACCCTTCGAGAAGCAGCGCGACGGCTTTGTAGTCGGCGAGGGCGCCGGAATCCTCGTGCTGGAAAGCCTGGAGCATGCCCTGAATCGCGGCGCGCGCATCTACGGCGAGGTCGCGGGCTACGGCGCGACTGCCGACGCCAGTCACATCACCGCGCCGCCGGAAGACGGTGAAGGCGCGGCCCGCGCCATGCAGAGCGCGCTGGAGCAAGCGCAACTAGAACCGCAGGACGTGCAGTACATCAACGCCCACGGCACTTCTACGCCGCTCAACGACCGGGCGGAAACCCAGGCGATCAAGGCGGTGTTCGGCACGCACGCCGAGAAAATTGCCGTGAGTTCCACCAAGTCCATGACCGGCCACCTGCTCGGCGGCGCGGGCGGCGTGGAATCCGTCTTCTGTCTAAAGGCGATTCAGGAAAGCGTCATCCCGCCGACCATCAACTACGAGGAACCCGACCCCGACTGCGACTTGGACTACGTGCCCAATATCGCCCGCGGCGCGGCCGTTCACGCGGCCATGAACAACAGCTTCGGTTTTGGTGGGCACAACGCGAGTCTTGTCTTCACACAGTACGAGGTTTAGGGCAGACACGTGGCAGAGAAGCGGAATCCTAACAGAACGACGAGCGCTGAGGGCGACGCCTGGGTAAAGGGCGTGAACGACCTCATGGACGCCTTGCGGGACACGCCCGTCAGCGAGGTCGAGATTCGCTTTGGTGATACGGCAGTGTGTCTCCGCCGCCGACCAGGCGTCGTGCCCCAGGCGCCGGCGGAAGCTGCGCCTGCGCCCGCGGAGGACCCGGCG
>VXOZ01000183.1 GCA_009839775.1 Chloroflexota bacterium
GATGGTCTGGCCGTTGATGACTGGAGCGGTTGGCAACAACTCACCGCCCGCGTCGGCGGGGGCGTGCAGCTTATTGGCGACGACCTCTTCGTGACGAACACCCAGCGTCTTCAGCAGGGCATTGAGCGCAATGCGGCCAACGCGGTACTCGTGAAGGTAAACCAAGTTGGCACGCTGACGGCGGCGGTGGCGACGCTCCGTCTCGCCCGTGCTCATGGATATTTGCCCGTGGTCTCCGCGCGATCCGGCGAGACCGAGGATGCGACCATCGCCGATCTGGCGGTGGGCACGAACGCTGGCCAGATCAAGATCGGCTCTATCACGCGCTCGGAACGGCTGGCGAAGTACAACCAGGTGCTGCGCATCGAGGAAGAACTGGGAGCGCAGGGCATCTATCGCGGGCGCGAGGTCTTTCACCGGTTTCTCGGCGCACCTTGAATCTATGCGCGCGGGAGCCCGAGTATGCGCGCACCACTTCGGCAAGAATCCGCATGGCCGAGCGCAGTGTGACGGCAGTACGGTTCGTGTCCAGAATGTTGCGTGCCAGTGCGGCACTTGCCCGGTACGGTGAGTATCCGGTTGGGCACGTGTCAGGTATGGTACGCGTCAGTATGGTGCTCGCTCAGGACGGACATATGCAAGGCGGCAGGTTTTCCGTTCGCCTTGAGCCTGTCGAAAGGTGAACGGAAAACCGGGATGGCAGCCTAACCTTCCTTTTCTTGGCTTTGCACAACCCATACTGGGCTTGACCAGGCTTGCACCACGCGGCCGGCGAGCGGTTCCTTCTGCCGCAGCCGCACGTAGTAGAGCGCGTTGGCGACCGGTTGGGGATCGTCCCACGTAAACGCGCAGTCCGCAGCATTCGGCTCGCGACGGTACACCACGTCGAAGCGCTGGGCGTCCAGATCGCCGCGCAAGATTTCTACCCAGGCGATTTCGTCAGTGCCCACGACCCACACGCGCACGCTCACGCCGTTGCCGCTGGCGGTCTCTCGGCCCATGAACGTGTCGTTTACCCACATTTTCAGCAGAATGCGCGCGCCGGTGGTGCCGTAGGTCTGGCGATTGTGAATGCTGTCAAAGATACCGTTGCGCGTGAGCGCGGGTGCCCAGACCGCCGCGAGGCCGGTCTGGCGTCTGCCCGACTGGGCCTGATGGTTGTCCGACGAACAAATCGTGCCCATACGCTGCCCCGTGAGCCAGCCGTCCTGCACGTAGTGGGGGCCAACCGCTGAATCGTTCAGCGAGAAGTCACAGTGCTGGTACGCCAAAGGGTGCTCAGGGTCGTAGTACTCACACAAACCGTGACCGGAGTAGATCTCGACGACGCGGCGAAAGGTGTCGTTGGCGTACTGCCAATCGATGTTTGGGCCGGTGCCGCCGGGCAGGTTGCTTGCTTTCGGTGAGAAGCGTACCCCGGTGTGATGGGGAATAGTCATCGCTTGTCCAGGCATGAGTTGCCGCCACAGGTCCTGCACGGTGCCGTTGTGGCGGCCGATACGTACGTCGTCATCGTCGCGAAAGTAGACGTTGTGATGCGCCCAGGGCGCGGGGAACGTGGCTTCGTACCCAAGTATCGTGGCGAACCGGCCGGGATCGTACCAGTCCTGCGTCGCGAGCCGAATCTCCTGCCACATCTCGTCAGTCAAGCCTTCAACATGGTCGGTGAGAGCGTAGAAGTCTAGGTGCGCCACGTCACGCGCGTACGCGAAGGGCAGGTCTCCAGTGGCATCAAAGCTGCGCCGGGCGTGGGAGTGCAGATCGCCCCAATAGACCTGTTCGCAGGGCAACTCTTCTGCGCAGAGGATTGGATTGGAGACTGCCGTGAATGTCCCTTCCCCGTCAGTTCCGCACGTGTCCTCCCCATTTATCCCGAGCTCATTTCCCCTGTTCACCCCGGGCCTGTCGCAGGGGGCGTTGGTCTCTGCGAGTCCAGTTACCATCAACCGCACAACGCCCGGTGCGGTTGGGGTGAATGGCACCACGCACGTTCCGGTCTCCGGATTGAGCGCAACCGTAGCAGGGTGTTCCGCGCGGCCCTCGACGACCGAGACCGCAAACGATATTCGTGCAGCGGCAGCGGGATTTTGCCAGGAGTCCAGCGCAGCCACGTGGCAGGCGGCTTCAGAACCCACGCGGGCGTGGGAAGGAGCGTATGCGGCAACTTCCACCGGTTCCCCCGCTTTGGTCACGAGGAGCGGGCTCTTTTCTTCAGAAAGTAGAGTTTTCTCATCTTTATTGTCTGCGGTGAGTAAGGCGATGCGCACGGGCTCCGCTCCGTTGGGATGCAGCGCGGCGGTGAAACCGGGACTGCCGCCGCTGGTATCGCCGTAGGTGACGTCGATCCAGTCTCCAGCTTGCAACGTGCCCTGCGTCACTGTTACCTCGGTGTGGTAGGCGCAGCGGTTGGGCGGACCGACCAGAGCCTCACGGGTGGCCTTCTCAAATTCGTCGGTAGAGCCGTCGGGCACAGTACAGCGGATTGTCACGTCGGCGCGAGACACCTGCGCGGAGACGTAGTTGGGCTGTGCGGGATCGAGGCTGTGCACCCCTTTGGCGGAGTTGCGTAACCACGCGTGCCAAGTATTGGGCAGCGCCACGGCAACGGTGTCGCCAGTGTTGAGCAGTCCGTCTTCAATCGTGCAGCGCACGATCCACGTGCCGTATTCGCCGGCGATGCCAATTGATGGTGTGACGGATGCGCGTATGCGGGGTGCCATGAGTAAGTCCTTCTAGGTAAATGGAATAGTGTGATTATAGCTACAAGCCTGGGGAGTGGCGAGGAAGTGTGTTGTAGCTTAACTAGGGGGTGCGAGGTGACGATTGCTGCCCGCAGCCATAAACGGCAATTGCGGCGGCGTTGACAGCCCGCTGTGGCTGCAAGATACTTGCCGCAGGCGCACTCTGAGTGCAGGTCGCATTGCTGCGAGTTTGTGCGGCCCAATTCCCAGATCTCGAAGGACCAACACTATGCAAACATACATCGTGCTTCTCACCATGACCGGCACCGAAGTGGACGACCTCGCTGGGCCGCTGGAGGACGCCTTCGCCGACGGCGCGCCCGAGACCCACGCAACTATCGAACGACACGGCGGCAAGCTGCTGGATATCTACCTCACAATGGGGCAGTATGACGGCGTGATGATTACCGAATTCCCCGATGATGTCTCGTGCGCCCGCGCCATGCTGGCGCTGCGCAACACGGGCGGGATCACCCAAACGCTGCGGGCTTTTCCAGAGAGCCAGTGGTCAGAAATCGCCGGTGGCAGCGCGTAAGCTACCCCTTAGCAAGGGCAGCGCGGCATCCTTCAAGTCGGGGTGGTATCCTGCTATTATGTGGCCGCGCGTCGTTGTGCGGTTGCTGACACTCCGGGTGCTTGTTTATACCGATCACGTCGGCACTCGTTGATAGGTGACCAGATGGAGCGGCCGGATGTGCGGACGATAAACTGAAGGGTTCGCCCAACGTAGCAGAGTAGGTACAACCTTGTTTCTGAGCGCTGCGTGGTAAAGAAAGAGGAGAGTGAAAACGATGAGTGACAACGGCAATGTGGACGTCAAACGCTTTAGCAAAGACATCACCGTGGGGCCGAAGAGCGCGCCGGCGCGTTCCATGTTCCATGCCATGGGGTTCAGCAACGAGGACTTGGCGAAGCCCCTCATTGGTGTGGCCAGCACGTGGAACGAGGTCACGCCGTGCAACTACCACCTGGACCGGCTGGCCCAGAAGGTGAAAGAAGGCATACGCGAAGCGGGAGGCACGCCCATCGAGTTTGTCGCAATCACCGTGAGCGATGGCATCGCTATGGGAACCGAGGGTATGCGCACCAGTTTGGTGACCCGCGAGATTATCGCGGATTCCATAGAGGCAGTCGCTATTGGTGAGCGCCTCGACGGCGTGGTCACCATCGCGGGGTGTGATAAGAGTCTGCCGGGTTGCGCTATGGCGATGGCGCGCCTCAACATTCCCAGCGTCTTTGTGTACGGTGGCAGCATCATGCCGGGCCGCTGGCGTGGCGAGGACGTGACCATTCAGGATGTGTTTGAGGCCGTGGGCGCCCACGCCGCGGGCAAGCTCACTGAGGACGAACTCGTCGACCTAGAGTTGCATGCGTGTCCCGGGCCGGGCTCGTGCGGCGGCATGTATACGGCCAACACCATGTCGAGCGCGTTGGAGGCGATGGGGCTTTCTGTGCCAGGGAGCGCCTCGCCGCCGGCCATGGACGACCGCCGCGACCAGGTGTGTATTGACGCCGGACATCTGGTGATGGACTGCGTGCGCAACAATCGCCGCCCGTCCGACATCATCACGAAAGAAGCGATGGAAAACGCCGTAGCCGTGGCACTGGCGGCCGGTGGTTCCACCAATGCGGCGCTGCATCTGCCCGCCATCGCATGGGAGGCCGGCATCCCGTTTGATCTCGACGACATCGACCGCGTGAGCAAGCGCGTTCCCCACATCGCAGACATGCGTCCCGGCGGCAGGTACGTGATGGCCGATTTGGATAAGGTGGGCGGCGTGCCGCTCATCATGAAGGAGATGCTGCGGGCGGGCCTGCTGCACGGCGATTGCCTGACGGTGACGGGCAACACGCTGGCAGAAGACGTTGGCGCCGCACAGGTATCGGAAAACGGCCAGGACATCGTGCGTTCGACGGACGATCCCATCTTCGCTGGCGGCACGATGGTAATCTTGCGCGGAAATTTGGCGCCGGAAGGCGCGGTAGTGAAGGTGGCTGGCGTGGCGAACCGTGTGCATTCGGGCCCGGCGCGGGTGTTCGAGATCGAGGACGATGCATTCCAGGCAGTGGTGAAAGGCCGCATCAACCCCGGTGACGTCATCGTCATCCGCAACGAAGGGCCGAAAGGCGGTCCCGGCATGCGCGAGATGCTGGCGGTTACAGGCGCGGTCTTTGGACGCGGCTTGGGCGATTCTGTGGGCCTCATCACCGACGGGCGCTTCTCCGGCGCGACCCACGGCATGATGGTGGGTCACGTGGCGCCCGAGGCGGCCATGGGCGGCCCCATCGGCTTGATCGAAGAGGGCGACCAAATTACCATCGACGGCGACAACCAGGAACTCACCTTGCACGTGGACGACGCCGAGCTGGAAGAACGCCGCAAGCACTGGCAACCGCTGGAGCCGCGCTACACGAAAGGCGTCCTGGCAAAGTATGCCAAATTGGTCACCTCCGCCGCTCGCGGCGCGGTGTGCGAATAAGCGCAACGCGGAATGCGAATTGGAGCAGCTAGGGATAGACATCTCCGTCACGCTGCACCCTCCGCGTAGGGGTACCCCTTGTGGGTACCCTCCGCTCTTGGTCAATGGTGCGCACCACCCAGCTACTCAATGCTCACCATTTCGCCGGTCTCTGCAGACTCGTACGCAGCGAATACGGTGTGCATGACCCTTTCCGCCTCGTCGGCGCCAAGGAAGGGTTGGCCGCCGGTTTGGACGGCCCAGACGAAGTTGTCGATGACGGCCTCGAAGTGCCCGGAACTCGCGCAGGGCGAGCGGTAGCGGCGTTGAACGTAGCCGGGGGTCGGGCCGGTGAGCACCGCGTCGGGGACTAATTCATCGGTGACCAGCGTGCCGCGTGTGCCGGTGACCTCCAGCCAGAGATCGCTGTTGTGCAGATTTCCCGGCACGTGCGCCCGCCCGACGCAGATTGACGCCAGGATGCCGTTCTCCATCTCGCAGTTGAGCAGCGCCATGTCCTCGATGTCGAACTCGCGGTGGGGGCGGTTGTAGTACTTGCCGGTAACGCAGTGCACGGCGGTGGGGGCCAGTCCCGTGACGTTCAAGATGGCGGTGAGGGGATAGAGACCGAAGTTCAGGAGTTCGCCGCCGCCGTTGACGACGGGATCGAAAAAGGTGCGCTCCTCATCATCCCATTTCTCGCCGTTGCCGTAGGTGGCGAGGAAGTGGGCGTTGACGTTCACTACCTCGCCGAGGTCGCCGGCCGCCACGGCGTCATGCGCCCGTTGCAGCGAGGGGTGGCCGATGCGGGCGATCCAGGCGAACGTGCGGGTGGTCTTTCGTCCCGCCGCTATCAGGGCATCGCACTGCTCCAGCGTGATGCCGATGGGCTTATCGACAAGCACGTGCTTGTTGGCAGCGATGGCCCGGAGCGCGAGCGGCGTGTGGCGGGCGTACTCCGGCGCCACGCACACGGCGTCAACGTCGTCACGAGCGAGAAAGGCATCGAGGTCCGTTGTATATTCCAGCGCGAATTGGTCGGCCAAGTCGCGGTTGAGCGCGTGGTACTCTTCCGGAATGTCGGCGTCGTCGGCGATACCTACGAGGGTCACTTCAGGGTGACGCGCAAAGAACGGGGCGTAGTCATCCTGGTGGCGGATGCCGCTCACTAAACCGATGCGCAGTTTCTCAGCCATTTGCAACCACCTCCTCCCATGTGATGCGGCGTCGTTCCTGCAACGAACGCGCAACGGCCTGAGCGAGGCGCGCGGCGGTTACGGCTTGTTCCGCGCACAAGAGCGGTTCATCGCGCCCGCCGCGCACGCTGAGCCAATGATCGAACAAATGTGCGGCCAGCGTGTGGTCCGCCTCTTCATCCCGCTGGTGCAGCATGCCTTTCGTGCCGTAGAGCAGCCAATCGTCGTGCGATGGCCCGCCCGGTGTCTGTACCCAGGTTGCCATCACCTCGGCGGAAGGGAAGTGGAGATTGGCGATGATGGTGGTTGACTCTACGTGTTCCGCTCTCTGCGCAAAGACCCACACCGGGTCTTCATCCATGAAGCTGAGGGCGGTTTCAAGCGCATCCGTCAGTGGCGCATAGTGCCGGGCGGCAGGCGCGGGTTGGGTGAGCCTGCGCACGGCAACGTAGCGCACGGGGCCGGTATTCTCTTCGCCGAGCGCCAGCCGCATAGCGCGCACGGCGGGCAGCGCGCTGCTCGGCCCGCCAAGCAACGGAGAGCGGTCGGCGGAGCGCAGAAACTGCTGTTCTTCCAACGTTAGCGGCCCGGGGAGACATAACGGACGCTCCGCATGCAAGACTCGTTGTGCCAGGCTCAGACGCTCCGGCAGGTTCCAGTGCAGGATGACGCTATCGAGCGCCGGATTCGCCAGCGCCGCTTCAAGCCCATCCGCCGGAAGCGTGCAGGGACTGCGCTGGTAGCGGTCGCGCCACCGCGTACTGGGGCGTATTTCCAGCGGAAAAGGCCCTACGAGTGCGACCCAGGGGGAATCCTGCACCACGGTCCTTTCTCTCTTTGCTCGCGCGCTTCGTTCTCATTAGCCTAACACAAGAGGACTTTCAGCGAGTAGCAACTTGGTCATTTTCTCCTCGCTCCGGCCTCTCTCCCCAGAGAGATGGGGTTTCTGCGCCCGCTCGCTGAGGCGCGCGTGAGATTGTTCCTGCGCACGCTGAGTGGCATAATGAAACGGGCTGGCAATTCTCCCCTTGCGCTCTGCCTGTGACCGGCCCGACTGAGAAAGAACGTATCTGAGGCGCTTGATGCAGAGACGGATCCACTTTACTTCGCGGCGCGTGCCCTGGGTGCGCGTGCTCCTCGGCTTGGGGCTGGCTGTCGTTCTCCTCTTTGCATTTCTCGGGGCAACGGCGTGGTTTGTCAATAGAGGCGAGTCCTCGAATGCAGGCCGTGCGGGAACAGATCAGACCTCAGCGGAAAGAGACTCCGGGGAAAATTCAGCCGTAGGAGAGAAGATCTTAGAAGACACGCCTACGACTGAAGAGCCCCCAACCCTCGACTGGACGGATACAGAGATATTCAGCGTCGTCATCATCGGTGTCGATACCCGTGCATTCGACGTAGGCCGCGCGGATACGATCATCGTGGCGACCATTGACCCGGTGAAGAAAGCCGCGATGCTCGTCTCTATCCCGCGGGACGTGTTGGCTTCGGTGCCGGGCTACGAGAGTCGGCGCATAAACGAGCTTTTTAGTATTGGCGGAGCGGAGCTTGTGATGACGTCGGCTGAGAATCTGCTGGGAACCCCGATCGACTTCTATCTCACCATTGACTTTGAGGGCTTCCGACGCGTTATCGATGCCTTGGGAGGCGTGGAGATTGACGTAAAGTATGACATCAATGATTATCGTTTCCCGAATGCAGACGACACCGGCTTCGACCCCTTCATCATCAAGGCAGGGGTACACCATATGAATGGCGATACCTTGCTGCGCTACGTGCGCACGCGTTTCGATGATCCGCGCGGCGACTTTGGCCGCATCGACCGGCAGCAGCAGGCTTTGGTGGCGCTCAAGTCCCAGCTATTGACCTTCCAAAATCTGGTTAAGATTCCCCTCCTCCTTAACGAGCTCTACGGCGCGGTTGATACCAACTTTCCGCTACACCCCCAACGAGTCGGGGCACTGGCACGGTTGGGTCTTGCGATTCCGCGAGAACGCGTGTACAGCGAGGTCATCAGCTACGAAGGCAACATGGTTTACGATGACGTCATTGACGAAAGGAGTGTGCTCAGGCCGAATACCTATGCCATACGCAATATGATGGAACAACGTATCGCGGCCATGGGCCAGCTCGAACCGGTTGAAGGCCACCAAGCATCCATTCAGCAAGCGGACGTGGAGCCGTAAGCAGAGCCCGAAACGGCGCCGTAGCGCTGTTCCCATCCTCTTGTAGAGTGTAGGTATCCAAAGTGACGCATTGCCTGTAGGCCCTGAACGAAGGGATGAAGATGTCCGACACCTCCAACCTGCCGCCCATGATATACAACAACGTGCTGCAACTGATCGGGCGGACACCGCTGGTGCGCCTGAACCGTCTGCCGGGACCCGATTCCGCGACGGTGCTCGCCAAAATCGAGTCTCGCAATCCGGGTGGCAGCGTGAAAGACCGCATCGGACTGGCTATGATCGATGCCGCGGAACGGGAAGGTAAACTCAAGCCCGGCGACACGGTGGTGGAGCCAACCAGCGGTAATACGGGTATCGGCCTGGCGGTTGTCTGCGCCGTGCGCGGCTACCGGCTCTTGCTGACGATGCCGGAAGACATGAGCGTGGAACGGCGCAAACTCCTGTCATTACTCGGTGCTGAATTAGTGCTTACCCCCGCCATCGAGGGCATGTCCGGCGGCCGGTTCGCGGGGGCGGGAATCGTGCGGGGGCCTGGGGATTTAAATGCGCAGGAGGTCATTTAATCCGGCAATAAGCCGGTGGCCTGAGAGAC
>VXOZ01000399.1 GCA_009839775.1 Chloroflexota bacterium
TAAGAGAAATCATCGGGACCGGCACGACGAGGTCCGTGTTTATGCTCCCAACTACCAACACGTCAAATTGCTGTTGGCTCTCTAAAGTGGGAGAACTGTCGCCGGTTGTGGGTTCGACAGGGGGTGCCATAAATTCTGTCTACATGTAGGTAGAGACCAGGCGGAGTCTTGCTGCTTTCACTGAAGCCGCCGGTCTAAATCACTGCTGCGCATTCTCGCGGAGAACTCTCCCCAGATAGGGGATAAGCGTTAGCTGCCGACGCCAGCGCCACGGCTGGCGCAAAAGTCGGTAGCACCACTCGAGGTTTAGCCGTTGCACCCAAAGCGGCGCGCGGGCGACCGTCCCGGCGATGTAGTCAAAGCTCCCGCCAACACCTATTGCTACGCGCGCACCGCTTTCTGCCTGATACCGCTGAATCCAAAAGTCTTGCGCCGGACAACCGAAGGCAACGAAGAGAATACCCGCGCCGGACTCACGGATCTGTGCGCACAGCGCGGGCGCCTGCTTGGCGTCGGGCGCGCCGACGGCCGTGCCTGCGATAACAAGATCAGGTTTTTCTCGCTGCAAGATTGCCGCTGCCTGCGCGGCAATCCCCGGGGCGGCGCCCAGCAGAAATACGGGCATCCGCTCTTGCGCGGCACGGACGCACAATTCCTGCATAAGGTCTATGCCGGTTACACGTTTCACGTTCGCAATGCCTTGGCGGCGCAGGGCCCAGACGATGCCGGCACCGTCAGGTACGACAAAGCTGGCGTCACGTACAAGCCTACGGAAGTCAGCGTCGCGCTGGGCGTACATCACGAATTCGGGATTGAGCGTCACCACTTGATGATGGCCGGCAGTGTCGAGGAGCCGAGAGCAATGATCCACCGCCTGAGGCATAGTTACACAATCCACGCGCACGCCAAGCACCTCGGCGCTGACTGGCTTGCTATCACTTGTTCTGTCTAGGTGTTTTGAAGACTCTGTGTGAACTCCGTCCACTTCTCCTCCACAAATGCCTTGAACTGAAGAGAAAAGACTGATTCGTCGAATTGGGCGGCAGTCTGGCGGCATGCTTCGGGTGAATACCGAGCGGGGTCGAAGTCCCGCAGCGCCTGTGCGAAGGCGGCTGCGGACTGCTCCGCTACGAGTACGCCGTTGACGCCTGGCCGCACGATCTCAGTTGCGCCGCCGGCGCCGAAGGCGATCACCGGCTTGCCCGCGCTTAGTGCTTCTACCATCACGATGCCAAAGTCTTCCTCTCCGGGGAAGAGCAAGGCGCGGCACCCGGCGAGTTGTGTCAGCAACGCTTCTTCCGGCAGCCAGCCGAGCAAAGCAACATTGGCGGGAGCCGTTTCTGCCAGGCGGTCGCGCAGCGGGCCGTCGCCGATCACGCGCAGCGGAACGCCAGCAGCTTGTGCCGCCGCAATCGCGATGTCGACACGTTTATGGAATTCCAAACGCCCTACATATACATAATACCCCTCATCCCGTGCCGGCTGCGACTGGAAGCGATCTGTGGCTACCGGCGGATAGATGACGGTGGCATCTCGGTCATAGATGCGGCGAATTCGCTCTGCAACGGTATGTGAGATCGCCACCATATGGTGCGGCTGCGCTGCGGCCCAGCGGTCCCAGCGGCGCAGGTGCGGACGAAAGAGCGCGTCGAGTCCACGCAGCGGCCAACTCATCTGCTTGCGGTCTGTTGCCGGCGTCATGCCCCAGAGAAAGCGCGGCGGGGTGTAGCAGTAGCAAATGTGCAGTGTGTCTTTGCGGCGCGGCAGACCCTTGGCAGCAAAGCTTGCGGATGACACAACGACGTCGATCGGTTCGATGTTTAAGCTGCGGAACGCAAGCGGATACAACGGGGTGAGAAGCTTCTGCAGACGTGCGGGATAGGGAATTCTCTGAAGAAACGACGTCCGCACGTTCCAATCAACTGTGTCCAGAGGAAACGCGCTGCGGTCAACGAAAGAGGTATATACGGGCGCTTCCGGCCAGAGGCCGTGCAGAACCGCGACGGTCTGCTCGGCACCCCCCAAGGCGTAGAAGTAATCGTGCGCTAAAGCCACTTGCATGTTAATTCTATGCTAGCAAAGTGAGGCGCAGAGGCACAGAGGACAGATAAAAATGTTCGGAAGTGGATGCGCGTTTTTTAGAAGCAGTTACGAAGTCCCGGAAAGAACTAGGCCCTCCAGAACTCTCAAAGGATTCCCTTGACACAATTCATAAGGAAAGATAATATAAAGAAAAATCACTTCAATGAAAGTTGATATATTAACAGTGGGGTTTCCACACGTTCGCTAGGAGAAGCAATGCAACCCGTTCGTGAACTTAGCAGACAGTTGCGCGCGCTCGCCAGCCGTTCGCGCCTGGAGATACTTCAGCTCTTGGCTGCTCGAAAGGCCATGACGGTGACTGAATTGCGTGAGCAGGTGCATATAAGCCAGCCGTTGCTCTCGTGGCACTTGAGTATATTGCGACGCGCCGGGTTGGTCGATGCGACTAAGGACGGGCGGCAGGTCTACTACGCGGTCAATCGCTCAGGCTTCCAACAGGTTTCGCAAGGGCTCGATGACATTCTCGGTACGGAACCGGATACTGATGCGGAGGCAGCGCTCGCGGAGCAGGCAGCAGGTTCATCGTGAGAATTCCGAATAGGCGCAGATTTGGGGAAGAACGCGTGCGGCCAGAAGACCGCACACGACGGGAAGTTGGTAGAAAGTATTGTCGTAGCGTCAGGGAGAGATTAGCCGGTGAGTAAGGTACGGGTAGCGATTGTTGGCGTAGGAAACTGCGCGTCGTCTCTGATTCAGGGTGTGCACTATTACCGAAATGCAGCGGATACGGATTTTGTGCCCGGTCTGATGCACGTGCGCTTGGGCGAGTATCACGTCAGCGACATAGAGTTCTCGGCCGCTTTCGACGTTGACGAAAACAAAGTCGGCAAGGACCTGGGCGAGGCGATTTGGCAAGCGCCGAACAACACCATCAAGTTTTCTGAGGTAGAGCCTCTCGGTGTGACGGTGCACCGCGGCATGACTCATGACGGCATCGGCCAATACCTCAGCGGGGTAGTTAACAAGGCGTCAGGCTCGACCGACGACATCGTCAACATCCTGAAGGAGACCGGCACGGACGTCCTCGTAAGCTATCTGCCGGTTGGCAGCGAAGAGGCCACGAAGTGGTACGTGGAGCAGGTTCTGCAGGCCGGTTGCGCGTTCGTCAATTGCATTCCGGTCTTCATCGGCCGCGAGCCCTACTGGCAGCGGCGCTTCCATGAAGCGGGAGTGCCTATCGTCGGTGACGACATCAAGTCACAGGTTGGCGCGACTATCGTCCATCGCGCGCTGGCGCGGTTATTCCGAGAGCGCGGTGTGCGCCTGGAAGAGACCAGCCAACTCAACGTGGGCGGAAATACTGACTTTCTCAACATGCTCGAGCGCGCACGTCTGAGCTCCAAGAAAGAATCTAAGACAAACGCGGTCACCTCGCAGTTGGACTACGATCCCGGTGCGGACAACGTCTATATTGGCCCCAGCGACCACGTACCGTTCTTGGAAGATCGCAAGTGGGCGTATATCTACATGAACGGCCGGGCATTTGGCGACGTACCGTTGCGCGCCGAGCTCAAACTGGAAGTCTGGGATTCGCCAAACTCGGCAGGTGTCGTACTCGATGCCGTGCGTCTGGCCAAGATCGGGCTAGATCGGAATCTGAGTGGTACGCTCGTTGCGGCGTCGGCCTACTTGATGAAGTCGCCGCCACAGCAAATTGCCGACGAACGGGCGCGCGCGATGTTGGAAGAATTCATTGCCGGAGCCGGCGACGACGCAGATCACGTTCTTCAAGGTGCGGAGTAGTTTACTTCGAGTTAGTGGGATGTCAGTTGGCAACCTCTTGGGACAACTCTTACTGCGATTGGGGGCCGCACTAGACGGCGCTCTGCCGCAGACTGCCAAGTATCGCATCGCCAGTGTGTTGGCGAGCGTGGTTTTTGTGGCGTGGCAGACCGGCCGAGAGAACGCGATTAACAATATGTCCCATGTCCTGGGGAAACCGGCTCAACACCCTGAGACGCAACGCGTTGCCAAGAAGTCCATGGAGAACTATAGCTGGTATCTTGCGGACTTCCTGAGCTGGATGCGGATGACCCCCAAGCGACTGCAAAGTCGTGTCCGGGAGTTCAACGGAGAAGAGCACATTGCCGAAGCCTTGCAAGCTGGGAAGGGCGCCATATTTGTTTCCGGACACTTCGGTCTTTGGGACTTGGGCGGCGCGATGCTCGCGCAACGGTTTCCCGTGCTCATCCCGGTGGATGAACTGCAAAACGGAGCCATGAATTGGATTGCGTGCAGGGTTCGTGAGCGCTTGGGGATCGACACGGTCCCGGCGGAAATTGGACTGCGCGCCATGTTGCGTCAACTGCAGTCCAACCGCGTTGTAGGGCTGCTGTTTGACCGGCCGATGACCGGGCGTGGCGTTCCGGTCACGTTTTTCGGCAGCCGGGCGCATTTGCCCTCAGGTCCGGCCGCACTTGCCCTACGCACCGGCGCACCGCTGGTGATGTGCCAGTGCCTGCGACTTAAGAACAACGGATTGGCTGTCACCGTTTACCCACCGATATATGCTGTTGCCAGCGATGACGAAAAGCAGGATATTCAGACGACAATGCAGCAGATTACGGATCAACTCGAGGAAGTCATCCGTTCGTGTCCGGAACAGTGGTATATGTTTCGCGCGATGTGGCCGCAGACCACGACTGCCGGGTTACCTACTGAAGGTTGAGCTTGAGGGGAAGGGCCAAGCGGATGCGCAGGACACCGGAAGAGTTTTCGACCCCGCCTGAGATGAGCAAAGCGGACTTGCACATTCATACGAAGGCGAGCGACGGCACCTTCACGCCCTATGAAATGCTCGAGTATGTCAGTGCCGAGACCGACATAGCTGTCCTTGCCGTCACGGACCATGATGAAATCGACGGGGCATTGGAGGCCGCGGCCCTCGCGGAACAGTACCCGGGTGTAGACGTCATTCCCGGCATCGAAGTGTCTACGTTCGATGGGCATCTAATTGGTCTGTGGGTTGAGACGGCGTTCCCTGTGCTCCGCAGTGCCGAATGGACGATAGACGCCATCCGCGAGCAAGGCGGATTGATCGTCGTGCCGCACCCGATGTCCTGGCTGACCCTCAGCTTTAGACCCTTCACGTTCAGACGGCTGGAGAGGAAAGGGTATCATTTTGATGCGATTGAGGTGATGAACGCCAGTCCAGCCGGCAAGATGAGCTACGAGAAGGCACTTGAGATCCAGCAAAGGTTGGGTGTTCCCCAGGTCGGCGGAAGTGATGCCCATATCTTGGAG
The DNA here is from genome assembly GCA_009839775.1 of Chloroflexota bacterium. Classification (GTDB taxonomy): domain Bacteria; phylum Chloroflexota; class UBA11872; order VXOZ01; family VXOZ01; genus VXOZ01. The sequence goes on from VXOZ01000399.1 coordinate 5,347, forward strand.
GGCATCGGCAAAGCACACACCCTCTTTCCTGGAAACACGGCCGAAGACTTGCGGGAAGCGATCAATCAGAATACGACCTTGGCGCGCGGTGGCTACTTCGATCTTGATGAGTCGATGCTTTACTTTCGACGCAAGATGCGGCGGTATGCGGATTGGTTGGGACAGACGCTTGTGCCCGGCAAGTGAGGCGGAGCATGAAGATTGCCCTCGTTTCACCGTACGATTATGCCTATCCAGGCGGTGTAACTGAGCACATCAGTCACCTGAATGCGCAGTTCCAAGGTATGGGGCACGAGGTTCGCATTCTGGCCCCATCGTCTCAATCGGAAGAGGAGCTACCCTACGACAACTTGTACCGCGTAGGGAAAACCATTGTCAGGGTTCCCACCAACGCCTCTGTTGCCCGCATCTCACTCTCACTCACGCTCTCCCGCCAGGTGAAGGAAATCCTCGCTAACGAGCGCTTCGACGTGGTGCACCTGCACGAGCCGCTCGCACCGGCGTTGCCCATCACGGTGCTCCGTCACTCCCGCACGGTAAACGTGGGAACTTTTCACACGTACCGACGCTCGCATTTCGCCTATCTCTACGGCAAGCCGTTGTTGAAGCGGTATTTCAACCGTTTGCAGGGGCGGATTGCGGTATCCGAGGCGGCGCGCCAGTTAATTGAACGCTACTTTCCCTCGCAATACCGCATCATTCCCAATGGCATCGACATGCAGCTCTTCCAGAGCGCCCTGCCTCCTTTCCCCGAACTCGATGACGGCAAGCTAAATGTGTTGTTTGTGGGGAGGCTGGAGAAGCGCAAGGGTTTGACCTACCTCCTGCAGGCACTGCGCAAGGTGCAGGACAGCGGTAGCCACAGTGTGCGCTTGATTGTCGTTGGGGCGTTCAACGAGGAACAGCGAGCCGAGTACGAGAAGAAAGTGGCGCAGCTAGGGTTGTCGCACGTGCGCTTTGTCGGATTCGTGAGCAGAGAGGACAAGGTGCGCTATTACAAGTCGTGCCATGTATTCTGCGCGCCGTCGACGGGTGGAGAGAGTCAAGGCATCGTCTTGCTCGAGGCGATGGCGGCCGGTAAGCCGGTGGTGGCGTCCGACATAGAGGGCTACCACGGCGTGTTAGAGGGCACCGGAGCCGGTGCGTTAGTACCCCCGGAAGATGACGCGGCCTTGGCCCGTGAGCTCATGCACTTTCTCAACAATGAATCGCTACGCCAAGAGGTTGGCGCGCAGGGACTGATTGCAGCGCAGGACTATTCTTGGGAAAAGATCGCAACACAATTGGCCGCATTCTACGAAGAGACCATTAACAGAGCGAGGCCGCGCAGCCGCCGCTTTGATTGGGCACGTATTGAGAGGCGCAGGAAGGACCAAGTACGGTGACTTGGGATAGCTTGAGAAACGTGTGGAACTGGTTAGTGACATCTAAAGGGGCCGCACTATGATACATCCCGGCGTCCGTGCTTGGGCACAGTCGGCCATGGAAGCTTTGGTACGGCCGCTGGCCCGGCTTGGGGTTCAGCCGAACACGATTACGATCCTTGGCTTCCTTCTCAGCCTGGTGGCGGCCGCGGCAGTCTGGCAAGGCGTGTGGCCGTGGGCGGCGATCCTGGTGCTCATTGCGAGTGCCTTCGACATGTTGGATGGCGCACTGGCCCGGGTGAGCGATGGAGGCACTACCTTTGGCGCTTTCTTTGACTCCACCCTGGACAGGCTTGCAGAAGCGGCGGTTTGTTTCGGGCTGATCGGTTACTTTCTGGGCCGGCAGGATGACCTTACCGTGCTGGCTGCGGTGCTCATGCTCATTGGGTCACAGATGGTGAGTTACACCCGCGCCCGGGCGGAGGGGCTGGGCCTTTCGTGCACAGTGGGTTGGTTTCAGCGTCCTGAGCGCGTCATCGCGCTCGGCGTGGCGCTGCTGTTCCCCGTGGAAATGGTTATCGTCCTGAAGATCGTTATCTGGCTGCTGGCCGTACTCACCCTGTTCACGACCGCACAGCGCGTCTTCCACGTTTGGTACCAGTCCCGCCAAGAGAATGCGTAGGCAGTTGCTACGCTCACGTCTTTGTCTTGGAGCAATGTGATTCAGACTGGCGTCTGAGCAAAGCGGTCAGGTAGCGGCGCCGGAAAGATTACCGGCTGCGCAGCGCAGCGTTTCCGCTTTATCGGTTGCTTCCCAGGGCGCGTCGATGTCGGTGCGCCCAAAGTGGCCGTACGCGGCAGTCTGGCGGTAGATGGGACGTCGCAGGTCGAGATCTTGGATGATTGCGGCTGGACTAAGATCGAATTGATTGCGGATTAGGGTGACCAGTTCGTCTTCGGAGATTCTTCCCGTGCCAAAGGTTTCTACCATGATAGATACGGGATCCGCCGTGCCGATGGCATACGCGATTTGGATTTCACAACGGTCTGCCAAGCCGGCTGCAACGATATTCTTAGCCACGTAGCGCGTGGCATAGGCAGCCGAGCGGTCCACTTTCGTGGGATCTTTGCCGGAGAAGGCGCCGCCGCCGTGGCGGGCCATGCCGCCGTAGGTATCGACGATGATTTTGCGACCTGTCAGGCCGGCGTCACCCTCGGGGCCACCGGTGACGAATCTGCCCGTCGGGTTGATCAGGAAACGGGTGTTTTCGTCGAGCAATTCGCACGGAATTACGGCGCGCGCGCAGTGTTCGATGAGGTCGCGTCGAATAGTCTCCTGAGCGACGTCCGGATCGTGTTGCGCGGAGAGCACGACAGTGTCGATGCGCACCGGCTTGCCATAGCTGTACTCGACAGTGACTTGCGATTTGCCGTCGGGGCGGAGATACGAAAGCGCTCCGTCTTTGCGGAGCGCTGTGAGTTTTCGGGTAAGATTGTGAGCCCACATGATAGGCGCGGGCATGAGTTCAGGCGTCTCATTGCAGGCGTAGCCAATCATCATACCCTGGTCTCCGGCGCCGGCTTTGTCCACCCCTAGTGCAATGTCGGATGACTGTTCCCTTACAGATACAGTCACTTCGCACTTTTCGTTGTCTAAGCCATAGTCGCTCGAGGTGTAGCCAATCTCTCCGGCAACATTGCGGGCTACCTTGGCAATATCTACGTTGGCCTTGGCCGTTATTTCACCGAGCACCACAATCAAATCTGCTGTTGTAGCCGTCTCGCACGCGACCCGCGCTTCAGGGTCTTGGCCGATGAAAGCATCCAGCACCCCGTCCGAGATTGCGTCGCACATCTTGTCAGGGTGCCCCTCCGTCACTGACTCCGATGTGAATAGAACCTTTGCTGATGAGCCGATGCCCAAACTCATTGTTGTCTCCTTCTGTCCCTCACGTTCCTGATCGGTTGATTGCTACGCTGTGCTGGCGCGTAGCCGCAATTGCTATGTTCCTTCTTCCCAGGATGACAGGTATTTTTTCTGTTCTGGGGTTAGAGTATCGATGGCAAGACCCATGGCGGCGAGCTTAAGACGCGCCACGCTGGCATCGATTTCCATAGGTACAGTATAGACGCGATTTTCGAGTTGCGCATGGTTCTGCACGACATATTCCGTGCTCAGCGCTTGGTTGGCAAAGCTCATGTCCATGACGCTTGCGGGATGTCCTTCCGCGCCGGAGAGATTGACGAGGCGCCCATCACTGAGCAGCGAAATGCGGTTGCCGTTGGTCAACGTGAATTCCTCCACCTGCTCGCGCACAATTGCCGACGAGGCAGCAAGATCGCGGAGCGCCGGAATGTTGATCTCCACGTTGAAATGGCCGGCGTTGGCCACGATGGCGCCGTCCTTCATGACGGCGAAGTGTTCCCGATCGAGCACGTGCGCATTGCCGGTTT
>VXOZ01000377.1:0-3082 GCA_009839775.1 Chloroflexota bacterium
GTCTTGCCGCAGCCGGAGGGCCCTAACACGCTTATCGATTCACCATCGTCGATATGCAGGTCTATCCCATCGAGCGCGTAAATCAGATCGTCTTCGGTGTCGGCAATAACGTCATCGGCAGCTTCCCCGCCTCTGAACCGCCCAATCAGGCTCTTCCAGGAGAGCGGGCTGGGTTTCTTGTAGGTCTTGGTTGCGCCTTCTAGGGTGAGGCTTGCCATTGCATACTCTTTAAGAATCGCTCTGCGCAGCCTCATCGGCGCTGCGCTTTTCTTCGTATTGATCGAGAAGTTCGTTTAGGACGCCGACATGCGTGTGGGCAAAGATAGAACCGCCCAGGACCGGATAGGCAATGGCAATGAGGGGGATGAAGAAGAACAGCATGACGATCTGCACGCCGATCAGACTGATGGTAACACCGAGATTATCCAAGGCCAGCAGCACTGCATTACGAAACGTTTGCAGGACGGAGGTTTCGAGCCGAATCATGACTGAGAACAAGTACGGCTGAATTGCCACCCAAAACACTATGCCCCAGAAGAAGAGGATGCTGAGAATGCGCATGAGTTGGGGTATGTCTGCCGTTAGGTAGAACCAGGTGTTGAGCACGAGCGCGGCAAGAATCAAGAGGTCGAGCGCCGCCACCAGGTAGCCCCTGATGAAGTGCGTGCGGAAACTCTGTACATAGCTTTGCATGCTGACGGCTTCGCCTGCGAGGTTCTTGGCGGCAAAGTCGTAGATGGCGGCAGTGGCCGGGCCGGCAAGGGCCAGAAGCACGAGCGACGCGATCATGTACGAGATGCCGAGAAAGATCGGCGGTGTGTCCTGGGCGGTCTCTGCGGAATCAGTAAGCAGCGGCAAGAGGGCCACGTAGCTGTAGAGCACGTAGGGCAGGCAGAGAATCGCCCAAAGGATGTTGCCTCTGATTACCGTGAAGAATTCAAAGTAGTGCATGCCCAGCGCCCGGCGCCAGACATTGAAAACGAGCATCACTGCGCTAGGTCGTCCTTATGCACTTCACACTGCGATTGCGGAGCAAGGTGTTTCCGGCATCACTTTCAAGGCTAACCGCATGAACGGGCTTGGGGAAATCGCTCTTTCCCAAATGTAGAACAATCGGTGTGTAGACGCAACTGCGCCAGAGAGCATGTGTCCGGTGCAGGGTTTTATGCGACCCTTTGTGCCACGCAAACAGATAGGGAGGGGCGCTGATGCAATCTTCACCCCTCCCTATCTTCAATTCTGCTTTAGTTCCCAACGTGCTGCGTGAATCGCGACAAGATACGCTTTACCGTGCAACCGCGGCGGCGCCGACTGTCCCCGCGACCGTTGCCATGCTCGCCTTGATGGAAGCGGCGACGTAGCGTACGTCGTCGTCGCTCATCAACGGATGGAGCGAGGGGCAGAAGAGGCGGCGACCCAGATCGGTGGAGACCGGCACGTCCTCCGGCGTGTGCCCCATCTTGTTCAACACGGAATCGTAGTCGGGCAGTGCGGCATTCATGACGCCGCTACCAACGCCATATTCCGACTTCATGAGCTCATTTGCCCTGTCGCGCGGCTCACCGGCCCATTCGGGCGCCAGCAGGACCGTATAGCCGTACCACACATGGTCGTAGCCCGCGGGCGTCTGCGGCACGATGACGCCGGGCGCGTCGGCCAAGCACTCAGAGAGCAACAGCGCGCGGTCACGGCGCAGGTCATTCATTTCGTCGAGCCGAGCAAGCTGGATTCTACCGGCGACTGCTTGGAGTTTGGTGAGGCGGTAATTGGTGCCCCAGCCCTGCAGGCCCCAGCCAAAGGAGCGGCTGCTGTTGATGTAAGCCGCATAATCGTCATCGTCGGTCGTCACCATGCCGCCTTCACCAAGCGTGGTCATATTCTTGGTGGTCTGGAAACTAAAGATGGTCATGGCGCCTTTCTTGCCAACCTTCGTGCCCTTGTAGCCGCCGCCGGCGGCGCGGGCGGCGTCGGCAATGACGGGCGGCGGCCCGTGAGTAGCGTGGGGATGCCGTTCGGCAATGTCGGCCAAGGCATCCATATCGGCGGAGAGGCCGTTGTTGTGCACGGGCAGGATGGCGCGGGTGTTTGCCGTCATGCGGCGTTCCACGTCGTTGGGATCGATATTGAATGTGTCGGCATGGCACTCGGCAAGAACCACTTTTGCACCCACGCCGACCACGGCCTGCGCGGTAGCGATATACGTGATAGCGGGCACGATGACTTCGTCTTCCGGGCCGAGGTTGAGGGCCTGCATCGCGCCATCAAGGCCGGTGCCACAAGAATTCACGGCAAAGGCATGCTTCACATCGCAGTATTCGGCGAATTCTCGCTCGAATTCGGAGATGTCGTTGCCCGTGAAGCCGGCCTTCCAGTCCATGCTCTCGCGAAGCGCTTGCGTGAGCGCCTCAACCTCTTCCTCGTTGTACCACCCGCCCAGGGCCGGTAGAAAGGGCAGGTTGCGCTTTTCGCCGTTCAACAATGCTTGCTCTTGTGCAGACAGTGCCATGCCGATGCTCCTTGAATATGCGATTCTTGCTCAATCATCTCACTGTATACAATGCCTCAATTGAAGAGGATTTGACAAGAAAAGTCATTAGCGGGAGTAGAAGGCCAAGACTCCGCCGTATCACAGGATTGCGCTGCATGTCATTCCCTCCAAATGTTGAGTAATTCGTTGATAGAAACCTCTCCCCAATTGGCAGTATTTACAGTTTTTGTCATTCCGAGCGGAGCGAGGAATCTAGGATTCACATCAAGTGTGTTTGTTTGGCTCAGTGCTTCAGATTCCGCGAACAGGGTTCGACACTCCGCTACGCTCCGTTCGAAGTGACATGTGGAAGGGCATATACGACGCTGAATCCACCCACTCTTTCTACCGAATTTGTCACCGAAGTACCAAACACTTACGATTCTGCCCCTGCCAGGGCGCTCTTTAGCAGCTCGGCACCGCTGTCTAGGGCCTCCTGTAATTTGGCGGGATCGGGGCCGCCCGGGTGGGGGGGTTTCGGGCGGGCGCCGCCGCCCCCCCCCGGCGGGTTTTCGGCCCCGCGGACCACGGGGGCCCCGGGGTGGCCCCCGGTAG
>VXOZ01000377.1:3092-9091 GCA_009839775.1 Chloroflexota bacterium
AATTTGGCGGGATCGCGGCCGCCGGCTTGGGCGGTTTCCGGACTGCCGCCGCCGCCGCCGCCGGCCGCTTTGCCGACCTCGCGTACAAGGTTGCCCGCGTGTACGCCCCGTTTCGACAAGTCTTTAGTTGTCATAATGAGGAACTGGGGACGGTCGTTGAGGACTGCGCCAAGCAACAATGCGCCTGAGTTACCGAGCCGGTCTTTGATTCTGTCGCCCAACTCGCGAAACGTGTCCACATTCGGGACGTCAACACTGCCAACCACGAGTTTCACACCGTTGACTTCCTCGGCAGTGCCGATAAGTTCCTCCACCTGCTGCCCCGCTTGGCCGCGTTCCAAGCGCGTGATCTGCCGGCGTTGCTGCACGATTTCCTCGCGCAACGCGGCGGTACGGTCTACAAGCTCTTGGGGCGGCGTTTCCAGCGCGTTGGAGAGATCGAGTAACAGCGCGTTCTGCTGCTGGATGTGACGAACGGCGGCGGGGCCGGTGAGGGCCTCGATGCGCCGCAAGCCAGCGCCAATACTGGATTCGCTCTCAATTACAAGCAGACCGATAGTGCCGGTAGCCGCGACGTGCGTGCCGCCGCAGAGTTCCTTGCTCACGTTACCGATGCTGAGGACGCGCACCGTTTCGCCGTACTTCTCGCCAAAAAGGGCGAGCGCTCCGGCGGCGACCGCTTCCGAGGTTTCGAGGTGCGCCACTTCTGTCGGCACATTCGCCTGAATGTGCGCGTTCACGCGCTGCTCGACTTCTGCGACCTCCTGGCGCGTAAGGGCCTCGGGATGGGCAAAGTCGAAGCGCAAATGGTCCGGTGCAACGAGCGAACCGGATTGTTGGACATGGTCGCCGAGCAGGCCGCGCAGGGCCGCGTGCAAGAGGTGGGTCGCCGTGTGATTGCGGGCCGTATTCGCCCTGCGTTCGGCGTCTACGGTAGCCGTAACGGAGGTTTCGGTTTCAAGCGCGCCTGCCGTGACCTTCCCCTGATGAATGACAAGGCCGGGCTGCGGCGAATAGGTGTTCTCCACCTTGAATACGCCGTCCGCGCTCTCAATCTTTCCGGTATCGCCTACTTGGCCGCCGCCTTCCGCGTAGAACGGCGTACGGTCGAGTACGAGCAGCCCTTCTTGTCCCTCGTCCAACCTGCCGGTGCGCTCATCTCCCTGCTGAATGCCGACGATCGTACCAGTGTCGGTGGTTTTCTCGTAGCCTATGAACTCCACGCCAGCAAAATCGACAGGCAAGTTCTGTACGATTGCAAACTGCGCGCTTTGGCGGCTGCGTTCCTGCTGCTCCCGGAGTGCCGCTTGATACTCCTCCTCGTCCACGGTGATGCCGCGGCTGTCGGCAACCTCGCGTGTGAGCTCGATGGGAAAGCCGTACGAGTCATGGAGCAAGAAGGCATCCGCCCCGGCGAGAGTCGCGCTGCCGGCTTGGGTGACGTCTTCCAGCATGGTGTTGAGAATGGGGAGACCTTGGCTGATGTTGCGCAAGAATCCCTCTTCTTCTTGGGTAATGGTGCGCAGAATGAAGTCTTCTCGGGAGCGCAAATCCGGATACGCGGCACCCATGCACGCTATGATAGTCTCGCCAAGACCGGCCAGCAGCGGTTCGCGACGGCCAAGCAAATAGGCGTGGCGCATGGCGCGGCGAATGAGACGCCGCACCACGTAGCTGCGCTCCGCGTTACCCGGCAAGACACCGTCTCCAATGAGAAAGACCGCCGACCGGGTGTGCTCGCAGATGATGCGGATGCCGATGTCTTGCTCGTTGTTCTCCCCGTAGGTGCAGCCAAGCAACTCCGCCGCCTGTTGCACCACAGGCTGGAAGAGGTCGGTCTCGAAGATAGTGGCTACGCCCTGCAGGGCCACCGCCCAGCGCTCCAGTCCGGCGCCGGTGTCTACGCCCGCACGGTCCAAGGGCGTTAGGGCGTCCGCACTAATCTGGCTAAGGCCGACGGACGAGTAGTACTGATTGAAGACGAGGTTCCAGATTTCGAGAAAGCGACCGCACGCGCAGGCAGGTCCGAGACAGTCATGTCCGTCGGTATTTGGGGCTAGTTCCAAGTGAATCTCCGAGCACGGACCGCAGGGACCGGAATCGCCGGTGGGGCCCCACCAGTTTTCTTCCCAGCCCGGGTAGCGCACGATCCGTTCCGGCGGCACGCCGACGGCCAGCCAGGCTCGCTCGGCATCTTCATCGGGGGCGAGGTCGTCCTGGCCGCCGAAAACGGTCGCCCACACCTGGTCCTTGGCAAAGGGGAATCTCTCGGTCACGAGTTCCCACGCAAAGGCGACGGCCTCTTCTTTGAAGTAGTCGCCAAAGGCAAAATTCCCCAGCATCTCAAAGAAGGTGAGGTGTGACTGGTCGCCTACTTCGTCGATGTCGTCGGTGCGCAGGCACTTCTGCACGGTGGCGATGCGCGGCCGCGGTGGGTCGGCGAGGCCGAGATAGTAGTCCTTGAACTGCTGCATGCCGGCGCTAGTAAGCAATACGCTGGGGTCGCCCTGGGGAATGAGGGAGGAGCCCGGCATGACAAGATGGTTCTTTTCGGCGAAATAGTCGAGGAAGCGTTGGCGGATTTCGTCGGTGCGCACGGTGTATCAATGCCTCGCGATCGGTTTGGGTTGTGTCTTTCAACAGCGCGAAGTATAGCTAGTAACGTCTATTGTAGCGAATGCGGCGGGATTCGGCAGAGGCAACTCGAGTGCCTTACTATTGCAGAAGTAATATACTTAATATAGTATTACTTAAGGAAAGCGCAGTAATAAGTGTTGGAGTATTACCATGCGAGTATACGAAACGCGCGTAACGCAGAAAGGCCAAGTAACCGTGCCGGCTGAGATACGAAAGGAGCTAGGCATCAAGCCACGAGACTTCGTTCGGTTTGAGTTTACACCGGACGGGGTTCGCTTGTTGCCGGTCCCATCACGGGTAGATCGCTACTTTGGCGCCGCAGCAAGTTCGCGAAAGGCCTTGACGTGGCGTGAAGAACGCGCTGCATTCGAAGAAGGAGTAACGAAAGAAGCAGAGTCTGTCCGGCAAAGTGAAGACGATGCGCTTTCTTGACACCAATATCCTTCTGCGCTACTTCACGGGTGACAACTTGGAAATGGCAGAGGCCGCGCGGCACCTGCTGGCGAAAGTCGAGCGGGGAGAGGAGAAGGTTGTCACCTCGCCATTGGTTGTGTTCGAAACCGTGTTCACTCTCCAACGTACGTATGGAGTTTCTAGAGAGAGGATAGGGGCGATGGTGAGCGCCATCATCTCCCTGCCTGGCATCCGATTTGCCGAGAAACAACTATGCCTGGAAGCGCTCGATGTGTTTGTACAGCACCGCATCTCTTTCGCCGACGCCTACACAGTTGCGCACATGAAAGTCCGTGGGATTACAGTGATTAATAGTTGGGATTCTGACTTTGACAAAGTAGAGGGCGTAATCAGAATCGCGCCGAAGTGAGTTGCTGGGAGTCAGAATGGCGTCGGCTTACGACTTGTCTTAGTTGTATGCACGCCCTATGGCCTTGGCGCGAATGCCCAAGCCATTGGGTAGTGCAGGTCTCAGTCCCGCGCCCAATGAGACAAACTCTCATCTCTCAATCTCTAGGTATCACCGGCAGAGTAATACGCGAGGCGTGAGCGGCATCGTGGAGCACAGTCTGGCGAGCGCTGACCATCGTCGCATCAGAGTAGCCATCGCTGCCGGTGTTGAGATTGCGGTCCCAATTGGGAAAGTCGCTGCTGGAAATGTCGAGGCGCAGGCGGTGACCGGGCTGGAACACGTTGGCGATAGGGTTCAGGGCGATAGTGAATTCGTAGACCTGCCCAGGCGTAAGCAATTGCGGTGATTCGTAGCCGTTACGGTAGCGGGCGCGCACGACGCCGTAGGAAAGATTCTGCGCAAAGCCGTTGGGATGCACGTCTACCAGCTTGGCCATGAAGTCGGTATCCACCGCGCTGGAGGCTGCGTAGAGGTGCACGATCGGTTCGCCGGTCACCTCCAGCGGCTCTGCAAGGGGCTCGGTCCGATAGACTAATACATCTTTGCGCGAATCCAGAACGCTTTGGTCGAAGACACCGTCCTGGTCGTGCATCAAGTGGACGGAAGGCACTGGATCTCGGGGATCGTACACAAACTGGTCGGGAACCTCTTCACCAGGGAGTTCGGTGCAAAGGAAACCGTCGCCGCGGGGCGTCTGCGCATTGCCGTCGCTGTGGAAATGATAGTCGGTGTACTGGGTGCGCGCCAACGGCCATTCATTCTCATCGCGCCACGCGTTAGCGCCGAGTATGTAGAGCCTGATCGGCCCTTCATTCATGATGCCGGTGTCCCGGTCCTTGAGCCAGTAGTCGAACCAGCGCAGCAGGAGGTCGGTTTGCTCCACGAGACCTGCCGCGCCAAAGTCAATTTCCCCTTCATAGACGTCCAGGGCACTTGTGTGCCCCCACGGGCCGATCATGGCGCGTTGGCCGCTGCGCGCTTCCGGGGTAGCGGCCTGCTGCGCCATTAGGGTGTAACCATCGATGGCGCGCACAAAGCGATCGTACCAACCGGCGCGGTGCATCACCGGTACCCGGACGTCCGGGTAGCGGTCTTGCCACTGAAACGTGTCCACGCCGGCTTCGGTCATGAGAACGCGATAGTGCGCCGCCTGTACTTCGCCGCCAAACAGCTCATCAGGTATATCTTTGCGGGGCAGGTACCACAGCCACTTGTGCCGCTCGCGTTCCCAGAGTTGATCGGCTATCTCTTTGGTGTGGGGTTCGCCGAGGCCCAACTTGAGACGAATGTCCGGCGCGATTGTGCACATCGACCAGGCGAAGCGCCGGCCGGGGCGAAAGTGCGGCTCAAAGTCGCTTAGGCGTTGCGTCATGCCCTCAGCGAAGACGCAGCGGAGACTGGGGGCCGCGCTGAAGGCGGCGCAATAGGACGTAAAGCCGCCGTAGGAATTGCCGAAAATGCCTACGTCACCGGTTGAATCTGAGAGTTGCGCGCACCACTCTACCGTATCGTAGCCGTCCTCGATGTCCGGATAGCCAAAGGCGAAAAGCGGCGTAAAGTCACCATCCGAGGCAAAACGTCCCCGCACGTCCTGCGCGACTACGATGTAGCCGGCGGCGGCCAACGTCTCGTAGGTAGGCGATGCGCTGCCGTCCAGCGAACCCTTGTTGTACGGCGTGCGCGTGAGTATGACCGGAAACGGCCCCTCTGCTTGCGGGCGGTAGACGTCTGCCCGCAGGATGACGCCGTCGCGCATGGGCGCGGCAACATTGCGTTCCATTGTGACGGCGTACGGCGGGGTGGCCATGGTGTGCTCCTTGGTGTGGTCTATGGTGGGGATTGCGGTATCGTGTAAACGTGGTCTGCTTCTGAATATCGCTCCGAGCAGCTTGACGCTAGCCAAGCAGCACTTAACGAAAGCATTTACTAAGTCACAGACCCAATGATATAGTAGGTGCGCCCCTAAACCAACCAGTCTAAGCACTGCTCGGGACAGCGTCTTTGCTCGTAACAGTCGCCCCACAGCGGGCCTCGTGGATACGACGACACGCTTAGCAGTACCGTTCTTCTCACCGTTGGACTAGCATTGCAGCTATTATGCGGCTCTCCGTCTTAATCCCCGTCTACAACGAGCGCGAGACAGTACGTGCCGTGCTGGAGCGCGTTGCGTCAGTCCCCTTGGAGAAAGAGATAATCGTCGTCGACGACGGTTCCTCGGACGGCACGACCGCGGTGCTGCAGTCCCTGGAGGGAGAGCAATACCGCACAATCTTTCACCCGGAGAATCAAGGCAAGGGCGCGGCAATCCGCACGGCGTTGGCAGCGGCGACCGGTGACGTGGTCGTTATCCAGGACGCCGACTTGGAGTACGATCCCGCGGACTTCGTGGCGCTGCTGGAACCTATCCAACGTGGCGAGAGCAAAGTCGTCTACGGCGTGCGCTCCTTGCACCACCAAGAGCCAGTCGCTTAAACACATCTCCGAGCCCACGAGACGT
>VXOZ01000036.1 GCA_009839775.1 Chloroflexota bacterium
CTGGAGAGCCTGCACCATTTCAAGACCCTAACACCGCTTTCATGCAACAACGCCGAACAATTCTAATATCTTTTCCTTGAGCATTATGCTACCTCAATAGTCCAAAACATTATATGTCTTAGCAAGTTCCCAGATTACCTGCGTCGCTTGGAATCTGTTGAGCGCAACGTCCGCAAATTCTCGAAATCGAGCGAGTTCACGTTTGAGAATACTCCGCTCCAAATTGAATGTATCCCAGTCCGGACCGCTAGGATCATTTCCAATAGATGACACAGTAATCAGGTCGTGAATGATTGCTTGCTTCTTGTCCGGGGACTTTCGCAGAATTCTGCCACGTCTCTGGATGAATTCTCTCGGATTGCCTGTGCTGGCGAGTATATAGGCCACTTGCGTGCTCGGAACATCTACACCCTCGTCAAGACATCGAATCGCCACGAGGGCCTGTAGACGGCCTTGAGCGAAATTGGTAAGGAGGCGACGTCGCTCGTCTGTGGACTCCTGGGCTGTGAATCGGTGAACCCGGAGCCCGAGTTGATTGCCCAATAGCGACAATACCTCGTCAATCTGACCAGGTGCACAATAGAAAAGTGCGTGGTGAAGGTCTTGCTTGTCCTCTAGAAGCTCAGCAAGCTTCCCTAGCTTGTTATGAGCTCTGTTGAGAATATCAGCACGCTTACGTAGAAGTGCTTCAATGAGAGCCGTGCTATCGGAGTCTGTTGAAGAGTTGAACACTCGGACTATGCGGCGTGTGAGTTCCTCATACTGCTCAAGTTCGACGCTGGTCAGTTCGACTAAATGAGGGTGGTAATAATACTCTGACAGAAATCCTTGTGCAATCGCATCAGATAGAGTGAATTCGAAGACGGTGCCGCCGAAGTAGTCGCGTAGTGCTTGAGTGCCTTCATAATCGAACCAACGGTCGGGTGTCGCAGAAAGACCCATGCGGTATTCGAAATGGGGAGGCAATCCGCGTCGGCCCTGTTCTGCCCCAAGGTGGTGTACCTCGTCAGCGACCAAGAGAGAGTTCCCCGAAACACGGGCGAGGCTTGCTTGCATTACGTCGCTGGCCAATGTCGCATGAGTCGTAATGACCGTTACCGAACTACGGTTGCCTAAATTGTAGTCAGTAATCCGGCTATTGAGTGCATTCTCCCAGGTATGCCGACTCTGATAGGCCGTGAGCGGTCGAAGGCCGAAGCGTTCTGCATCCCCGGCCCACTGATCAACCAGATGCTGGAATGGACATGCGACAACTAAGAAAAGCCGTTCTCGTTCTTTGAACAGACGGACCGCAGCAGCGAGGGAAGTAATAGTCTTTCCCGAGCCTGTGGCCATTTCGAGCACTCCTCGGGCATGGTTTTTCAGCCATGCCTCACAGGCTTCAATTTGATAAGGGCGGAGTTCGATGTCGACCGGGAGGTCTGGGATTCTTGTGCTCACAGGATTCGTTGCGTCCTGCTGTGGCATAGGATCGGATTCTGGAGGTAGAGACGGTCGAAAGCGGAGTAGTTGACGCTTCGCAGCCTCTGGAAAGTCTAGGACGGTCAGCCTAGGGGTGTGATTGTGCCACAGCCTCAAAAAGTTGTCAGTCTTCCGAGTCACCCTCCCATGCGGGTCATCCCATGATACATACACATCAAGAGACTCAAAGTTGCTAACTAGACCTCCGACAGTTTCATTGGGAGAGCCAGAAAATGCTACCCTGTTCCCTTCCTTGTCAAAGAAAATCCCCATCTTCTCGTGGTAGACCGCTTGGCCACCTCCCAGCAACTCTGTCGATGGCACGGCAAGCTTGATATCAAGACGCCCCTCACCTATGAGCCAAGCGATGCAATCGAGTCTACGCCGCGAGATGTCTGGCAGGGCTTCAATGGCCTGATCGCCAATATGACGCTCAACTGAGCTCTCTAGGATTCGCTCGCGCGATTCATAGCCACGTACGAACGCTTCGACGTCTTCTGGCTCCAACAACGGGCTAGCCACCAGGTTCATTTGTCCGTTACGGCCTAGAAAGGCTGGGAGTCCCTCTGCGGCAAGCGCTAGGCCATTGCTTGTGAAGTAGCCTACGGCCCTCCAATACTCTACACTCTCTGTAAGGCAGGGTACGTAGAATTCCTCGACCAAGTTTGAGCGGTCAGAGCGGTAGTCGTGCGCTAGCTGAAGATCCTTTAGCAATTTGGTTCGATTCTAGCAAAACTGTCGGCAGCTTTTCTGTCCTGATGGTTTTTGGATACTCGAATACAGAATACCATCAGAAGCGCTCCAGTATATGTATATAATGAATGAAGGTATAATTAGGTGCCTTTGGGGTACTTTCGTCAAGACACTGAGCGCACACAAGGGTCAGGTAAGATCCCTGATGATCGTTTGCAGGCCCTTCGGCGGTGCTCGCAGTACTGGAGCAACCGCAGCCAAAGCCCCGGAACTTCATTATTCCGGGACTTTGAGCTTTCATCTGTTAAATTCCTGCTGCTTTTTATATTGTGTCATACGTCTTGACAGCAGCTAAAATCATTCGGCCCTTTGCCGACAACCAAACGAGCGCGTCCTATGACTCCGACAATCACTCTGCGGCAACAAGTAATAGAAGGCACCCAAAAAGGTCCCAACCTGCTGATCCTAGGCGGCGTCCACGGCGACGAGTTCGAATCTATGGCAGCCATCCGCCGCCTGCTGGACCACCTCGATCCAGCAGCTTTGCGAGGCCGCCTCACGGCCATCCCCGTAGTCAACGAGGCCGCCTATTGGCGCGGCCAGCGCACGGCCGAGGACGAACTGGACTTGGCCCGCACCTGCCCGGGCCGGCCCGACGGCTCAATCACCGAGCGCACGGCCCACGCCGTCAGTCAGGAAATCCGCCGGGCCGACTATCTCATCGACCTGCACAGCGGCGGGATAGTCATGGAATTCTATCCTACCGTGGGGTACACCCTGCATCCCGATAAAGCTATCCTCGACGTGCAACGGCGCATGGCTCGCGCTTTGAATATGCCCATCATCTGGGGCACCTCAGCCCGCCTCGACGGACGCACGCTCTCAGTGGCCCGCGACGCCAACGTGCCGGCCATCTACGCCGAGTGGATGGGCGGTGGCACGTGCGACCCCGAGGGGGCGGATGCCTATTTCGAGGGCTGCTTGAACGTCTTGGCCGAACTGAACATGATCGACCGCACCCTGCCGCCCCTGCACACCGAGTACACCATAGAGGACGACCGCGAAAACTCCGGTCACATACAAGTCAACTACCCAGCGCCCTTTGCCGGTTATTTCGAGCCTCGGGTAAAACTGAAAGCGCCGGTGCAACCGGGCGATGTGATCGGCACAGTGGTCGATCATCTGGGGCAGCGGCGCGAGGAAGTGGTATCGACCCAAGCGGGTTTGATCCTGTGTCTGCGAGTTTTCAACCGCGTCCACCAAGGCGACAGTTTGGCCGCGGTTCTAGAACTCGATCCTTCCCAATGACCACCCTTTCCGCGCCGCTGGACTCGCGCCGTTTCCAGTCCGCGCTACTGCTTCTATTAGGACCCCTATTCATCGGGATTTCCTTCGTCCTTATGCTGCGCCGGGTAGAACCTGTGACCACCTTGTTTTACCTATGTGCCTGGTACGGCATCATTTGGACCCTAGATCGACTCATCCAGTGGCGAGAAGGACGCTCGCTCATCGCCCGCTGCGGTCCGGCTTTTTTGCTGATCCTTTTTTGGTCCGCAGTGGGGTGGTACGCCTTTGAGTTGATCAATTTCCGTCTGCAAAACTGGTATTACATCTTCGTCCTCGACCACCCTGTCTTGCAGACGCTGAACGCCGTCTTCTCCTTTGCCACTGTTTTCCCCGGCCTGCTGTGGTTGGAATACTACTTGGGTCTGCGCGGTGTGGCTGCCGGTTGGCAAAGCCGTCGTTGGTCGCTGACTCCTCGTCGCCTAACCCTCCTGCAAATAGCCGGCCTGATCGGGCTAGCGCTAGTCCTTGTGTGGCCGCGCTTCTTCTTCCCGCTCACTTGGCTGGCCTTTATCCTGCTCTTGGCTCCCGTCGAATACCGCCGCCTGCCCGACAGCCTGCTGCATCAATTGGCACGCGGCGATTACGCACCGCTGACTCGCCAGTTGCTGGCCGGATTCATCGCCGGTGGTCTGTGGGAATTCTTCAACTACTGGGCCCAAGTTAAGTGGATCTACACGGTGCCCTTTTTTGAAGAATTGAAACTCTTTGAAATGCCGCTGGCCGGCTTTTTGGGCTTCCCTCCCTTTGCCGTGGAATGCGCTCTAGTCTATCGCCTGTTGGTCTGGTACAGATTGGCACCACCATTGGGAGCGCACCAGGACCAGCGGCCCGCGCCGACCAAGGTCTGGAATGCGTTCGTCATCGTCCTTTTGGCCGCGGCTTTCGCCCTGACGGTCAACCACTACATCTACTTGAACATTGGCTCGGTGAAGCCGCGCTTGGCCAAGGTGGACAGTCTGGATCCGGCCGCTCGCACTTTTTTGCAGGACGAGGGCATCGTCTATCTGACCGATTTGGAAGCTGGAGGAGCGGCGGAAATGTGGCGGCAAATGGAAGGGGAGTTGGGCCGCGAACGCACCCACTCCACTCGTAGCCTCGTCGAACTGTACTTGCACCAAGGCATTGGAGTGGAATACGGCAATTTGCTGGTCAAAGCCGGTATTCGTTCGCTGGCGGATTTGGCTGTCTTATCTGCCGAGCAGGTAGAAGACCGGATAAGTGCGCTTCCCGGGCATGTTCGACGGCCCACCCCGGCGCAAATTCGCCTGTGGATCCGACGAATTCCAAGCTCTTGATTCCTCTATCCGACCGAGGGGAGAATTGTCATTGCAAGTTGGTCTGATTGGTCGGATATTGACTTAACCGTGTGCAAAAGGAGTAACACATGTTTCGCGAAGCAATCGGTTTATTTGTTCCTGAACCAAAGGCCAAACTCTACATCCCCAAAAACAGCGGTCTGCATGAGTATGTGAACAATCTCCTGAGTGAGATTGGCGTTAGCGACGGAGGCGAGTTTACCCGAGCTGACAAGAGCGTGGGAACCCTCGAAATAATCCCAGCGCGGGGCGAGGATGTGCCCCAACGAGTTGACGATTGCCTCCTACGCGGAGAAGTCGCGTATGGCCTCACGGGAGACGATCTGTTCGACGAGTACATGCTGGGCGCTGGGGACTCTCCACTTGGAGTCCTCAATACCTACGATTGGTTCGATCCAAATGCTCAGTTCTATCGGCCAGCCCTTTGTCTGTTGAATCGCGAAGGACAAATTCCAGATTCGTCCGCAATGGTGTCCATTGCCGTGAACAAGAAATACGAACTATCCTCTCGCCAGTATCTGTCGCAGCGCTTCCAATCCAGCAAACTACAGATCAGTATCGTTGCTTATGCTGGAGACACGGAAAACACGGTCGCAGAGAGCACGCACGACTGGTGCGTCGAGGTGGTGTATCGCGGGGAACGCTCGCCCGCAAGCGCGATGTCCAAGACCGGACTCAAGGTCGCCGAGGTCGTCCGATTCAGCGACATCTCCTTGATCGGACGGGAAATCGTCAATCCATGGGAAGAGGAGTACCGGAGAATATCCGCAGTCGCGCAAAAGCCCACCGGCTCCAGTACGTCAAAACTCCTTGCAGACAGCAATGCGATCTGCAAGAAGGTCGGTGAGGAATCGGCTGAGTTCGTGAGGGCATTTACGCAAGAAACGGGGATTCCAGAGGAGTTTAACGGCGTCGTGTATGCGTTGATGGCCGCAGCCGCAAAACTGCAAGTCCCTTGGCAGGAAATCGAGGCGGACCTGAAATCTAGGTGGTCGTGATCGACCTATGTTGCTGATTAGACATTGTCAGTCCTCAGGGCAAGACCCGGATGCTGCACTGACAGAAATTGGGCGAAAACAGGCGGAAGCACTCGCTGGTTTTTTGTCCGACTACCCGATCGACATGATCGTCTCCAGCTCCTACACGCGAGCAAAGCAAAGCATTGAACCGTTCGCTACCAAGGTGGGATTGCCTATTCACTTGGATCACCGCCTAATTGAACGGACGCTCTCGGGGAGTCCGATTGATAACTGGCGCGAGGTGGTCCGCGACTCATTTGAAGACCTAGAGTTGCGGATACCGGGCGGCGAGTCGGCACGCGAAGTGTTAGACCGCGGCTGGGCCGCCATCACCGAGCTACTCGACGGTGGTCACCAGTTCCCAATTGCAGTAACCCATGGCAACCTCTTGAGTATGATCCTGAACTCACTAGACTCTAATTTCGGCTACAATGGATGGGAATCGCTATCGAATCCAGATGTCTTCGCACTCAAAGAAGCCGACGACGGGCGATTGGTATTCGAGCGACTCTGGTCTGAATAGCTTCGAGCCGTTTAATAACAAGGATCGGCAAACGCTGATCAGGTAGCTTACCCGATCCTTGCAGGCGTTCATCGCCTTGATTTTACTATACAAATATCATAACGATCTGCGTCGTCCCACCAGACGCGGACTGACGCAGACGCAACCGACAGTGAAAGGAAATTTCTGATGGCCATTATCAACGAACTTCTCGAAAACAACGCCCGCTATGCCGAGACCTTCGGCAAGGGCGACCTTCCCCTGCCTCCAAGGCTGCAACTGGCGGTGGTGGCCTGCATGGACGCGCGCATCGACGTTCACGGTCTGCTGGGAATCGCGGAAGGGGATGCGCACGTGATTCGGAATGCGGGCGGCGTGATAACCGACGACGCGATTCGTTCGCTGACGATCTCGCAGCGGCTGTTGGGCACGACTTCGATCATGCTCATCCACCACACCGACTGCGGCATGCTGACGTTCCGCGACGACGACGTGAAGGACGCGATAGCGGCCGATACCGGCATTCGCCCGGCCTTCGCCCTAGAGGCGTTCGGCGATCTCGCGGAGGACGTACGGCAGTCGATCGCCCGCATTCAGGCCAGCCCGTTCATTCCGAACAAGGACGATGTGCGGGGATTCGTCTATGACTGCGCCACCGGAAGGCTGAACGAAGTCACCTGATCCCGAAACTTACTGGCAGATTGGTTTTCGCTGCGTGGGACGGTGACTCAATGCCCAAGTTCTCTCTCGAATCAATCGACGTTGGTTCTCATCTGTACCTTACAGCGGCACCCGGTATCGAGGTTGGAACCCGTCTAAGAGGCGGCCACTTCAGAGATACTGTCGAGCAAGGTGTTGTGACCGATCATGGTTCTATTCTGGAAATCGCGTGGGAATTGGTCCGCATGCGCGAATTCCCGTCGCGACCATGCCGATTCGCTGCGCTTTTTCTTTGGCCAGATGAGGTAAGAGCACGGGCATGGCATTACCGACAAGGCATTTTCGAGTCCGAAACAAGCTCACAGCGCGGACTGTACCAAGTTGAGGTGGAAAGGATTTGTCGAATCTGGGCCGCCGACATGAATTTGATCAGTTACATCCGCGATGGCGAAACAGTCGGGGCGCTGATGCAGCGTGCGCGTCAATACTGGAAATCGGCTCCTAGCGAGCGTACTCCAGAGATTCTTCTACACGGTCAGGTACGCGTTCGCAAGAACCTACGTGAATTGGGCATAGAGCAAATTGTTCCCATACAAGATGCAAGTGTTGATGCGCTGATACGCGAAAGCCTTTGGTCCGATTTGTCAGGTCATTCATGCTTGCAGTCGCAGAGCGACGACTCTCGTTATCTACTGAGTCTGCAAATGACCGTGACAACGGATCTACCAACGCCGCTGGCAGGCTGGATCGGGTTGGAACTAGAAGGGTTAAATGAGATGTTGAGGCCTAGGCGAGGAACGGAGCCGATTATTGTGACCGGACATGCACCACTTAGTTACAGACTAGATGATGAAAATGGTGTTTGCAAAACTCCATATGAGTTTAACGATCCAGTAGTAGCTGATGCGGCGAGGGAATGCGTGCTAGGAAAAAGGCGTTTTCGACCTGTATTAATTTGCAATCGGGAAGCGGCTCACTACTGGCAGTTGCCTTCCTACTGGGATGGCCAGATCCCCGGAAATTGGACTACAAGTAAAACGTGAGCAAGTTCGTGGCGCGAAAGTAGGTTTCGTCAAGGAGCTTCAATCTTGAAAGCCTTTCGTGTAACTACTAGTATCTTTTTACCTCAATAGCTTCTCAAGGGCTTTATGGAAGAGGAGGCACGGATTCATGAGTCAACGCCGTGTTCCTATCAAGGGCACCTCGATTCTAAATTCACGATTAGCCTTTCGTGCTTGGACACACGGAATATTGCGATTCTTACAGAGAGTCTCGATACAGGACTTGAACCAATCCTCTATTTTTGCACCAAGAATGACGCGCGAAATTGGTCCTGGCAATGGACATTCTCTACCACCACAATCAGTTATTAAGCGCCATTCTTGTTCGTACGCCCATTCCCATGATTTGGTCCACATCATGGCTTCCATCACCCGGCCATCCTGGTGAGTCAACCAACCAAGATCAATTTGGGGATAATGCCTTTCATATCTTACCGGCGAACATATTTCTTCATCGCCAAGATCATTATCTTCGGCACGGGTAAATTCAAAGCAAACACCCGTGTGCTTTTTTGTATAATGAGACCACATAAGTATTGAGTCACATACCTCTGACAGGCATATAACTCCAGAGTTCTTGTTTTTTTCAATAAACCCCTCTTGAATCGCCTTGTTCACTCGACCTCGTCCTGCGGGGGTAAAATTCCCATCGGCGTCAAGATTCTCGCTCACATATTGGACTATCTCACTAGGCCATTGGTCACGGGGACCATACTTCTTGCAAGTTGCCGCTAGATAATCTTTTTCGGTAAAGCCTTTTACATATTCCAAATCGCAGTCAAATGGATCGTTGAATCGCTCTGGTTTGGATGCCCAAAGGCGATCGTTGATCAAGATGTCTAGTGTATAGGCGTCTGGGGGTTTGTACATGTAAAGTTTAGTGATACGAGGATAGAGCATCTTTTATGTCTCCTCATGCTACGCGACAAAACCTATTCTGCTCCGCTATCAGGTGGACACAGCCATAAC
>VXOZ01000318.1 GCA_009839775.1 Chloroflexota bacterium
CACGAACTGCACAAAATGCGGCGCTAAGACCGCGTCCTCCGGTTCATCTGCTGCAGCGGTCTCGACCCCCTCATCGGACTCGACCGCGTCCGGCTGCAAGCGCTTGTACTCCAGAGGCTGGGCGAATGCCTCCTCCATCTCGGCCTGAGAGATGTAACCGGCCACCACCATCTGTGCGAGCACATACCGTTGCCGGGACTTCGCTCTCTCAACGTTAGCGTACGGATTATCGCGCGAGGGCGACTGGGTCAGTCCGGCAAGCATGGCGGCTTCCGCCAGCGTAAGGTCCTGCGCGCTCTTGCCAAAGAACACATTGGCCGCGGCCTCGATGCCATAGGCTTGGCTGCCGTAGTAGACCTTGTTGAGGTAGAACGTGAGGATGGAGTCCCGGCTGAACTGCGCCGTCAGCCGCGCGGCGAGATTGATTTCTCTCAGCTTCCGGTCGTACGTCTGTTCGGGGGTAAGACAGATGTTCTTGACGAGTTGCTGGGTGATCGTGCTGCCGCCGGAGACGACCTCACCAGCTTGTTGATTCTGCACCCATGCGCGGGTGATGGCCCGCATGTCGTAGCCGGGGTGCTGGTAGAAGAAACGGTCCTCGGCGGCGACGGTGGCCTGCTTGACGAGGAGCGGCATGTCGTCGGAGGCGAGGATGATGCGCAGGCCCGCGTCCGGATCGGTAATGGTGGCGAGCAAGGTGCCGTGGCGGTCGTAGATGTACGTTGCCGCCGGCTGCGCCTGACTCCGGATCTGGTCGAGGCACGCGGCGTAGTCCGCGTCCGTCACTACGTTGCTGCCGGGCGCTACTTGCGGCCCGCAGGCAGCCGCGAGGATGCCCGCGAGTAAGACAAGCCCAAGTACGACGCGCCGCCGGCCCAGAGAGACGCGCCGTGACGAGGCGAATTGCCGCATGGTCCCGAGCATGAATGCGCCTCCACCCCTCAAGCGAGAATACGGTACCCGATTTCCCCACATCAGCGTACCGCTGGCTTGAGCCTCATTGTGTCAATCATACATGAGAACAGGCTGAATGACTCAATGAATCTCATAAACGCGCACACCCATCCCGATTGCTGGGTAGAGTGCAGGCTGCCTCAGCGGCTTTATGGCGAACGCGCTTATCGAGAATGCGCCACTGGTTCTGGGAGAAAGGGATGTGAGAAGGGTATGCATGTTGCCCTAGAGAGTAGTATGGTGAGGATAAAGGCAGCCAGGCAGTGAATTAGTGTCGGCGCGAGCGTACACAGCAGGGCGGGCTATGGTGGGCAACCGCAAAAGCAGTGACAAAACGCGTCGGGAGGTACTCCAGCAACTCGTCGGCGCAGCGGCGGCAGTGCCGGTGACGCGGCTGCTGCCGGCACCGGCGCAAGCTGAAACCGGCGCTGCCGGCCTCAACTTTAGCCTGGCCCGGGGGCAGCAAACGGCGCCCATCGCGCAGCTCAAGGCCCCTGCCACACTTGAGCCCGTCCCCTGGCAGCCGCCGTACCGCTCCGAACCGGCACTACCCGAGCATGCCGTCGCCTTGCCGATCCTCATGTACCACCGGGCGACGGTGGCGCGAGTGTTCGAGGCGCAACTGGCGGGCATGCTCGCCGCTGGGTACCGGCCGCTCTCTTTGTACAGCGCGCTGAAAGGTCTCTTTGGAGAAGAAGAACTTCCCCAGATGCCGATTGTGCTTACGTTCGATGACGGCTGGAGAATACAGTACGACGCGGTGTTTCCCGTGCTCAAACAGTACAAGGTTCCGGCAACGTTCTTCGTGATGCCTGGGTTCCACGAACGCCAAGATGGGTACATGGACTGGGACCAACTCGCTGCTATCGCGGACTTTGGCATGGAGGTGGAATCACACACGCTCAATCACGCCGACTTGCCCCGGCTCGCAAAGACGGACTGGGGCGCGGTGCTGGCAGAGGTTGTCATCTCCAAACAACTCTTAGAGGAGCGGCTTGGCAGGACAGTGCGCTACTTCGACTACCCGCGTGGTTACCAGAATGAGCAGATCCGCCAGGTAGTGCAGGCTGCCGGGTACGAAGCCGCGGTTGCAATCGGCCCCGGCGTGCACCAGTCGGCTGAGACGCCATACGCGTTGCGCCGCATCCGCGTGGAAGCCTGGAACCCCTGGTGGAGCGTAGCACACAAGCTCAACTGGTACGGCGCGGGCCCAAACCAGCTTAAGCGGGAAAAACCTGAACCTGCGGAGGGCTGAGCTTCCGCAAAAGGCTTCTTTCTGACGTGCCCGGCAACTACGCCTTCACGGCAAGAGCCCTAATCAGAGAATTTGCCCGCGGCGCAGTATGGTATCCGGACTCTCCGGGTCGCCGTGGACGGCTTCGCGCGCCGGATAATTCGCATAGATTGCGAGCTTGTCGCGGTCGAGTGTCGCGCCCAGACCGGGATCTTCGGGTAAGCGCAGCGTTCCCCCTTCAATGCGCAGCAGATCGGTTATCACATCGTCCTGTTGGATCGGATAGTGCGTGTCGTTGGCGAGGGTAAAGCTGCGGTGGCTGGCGATGAGGTGGGCCCCCGCCAGCGTGCCAATGCCAAGCTCGGTCCACGTGCCCAACACGCACGTAATGCCGTATTGATAGGCAATGTCGGCGATTTGCCGTGATTTCAAGAGGCCGCCCGCTTCCGAGACGTAGATGACAAACACGCCGCACGCCTGCTTCTCTGCGAGTTGCAGCGCGTCCAGGACCGTCTTGCAGCTTTCGTCGGCGGCAACCGGCGTTGCCACGGCGCGGGCTACCTGCGCCATGCCGTCGAAGTCCCGGTCGGTCACCGGCTGTTCCACGTACTCCAAGCCGTACGGCTCCATGGCACGGATGGCTTTGATGGCCGTGGGCACGCTCCAGCCCTGGTTGGCGTCAATGCGAATGCGCACGTCGGGGCCCACGGCGTCCCGTATGGCGGCGATACTGGCGGCGTCCTGCTCAATACTGCGCCCGACCTTTACTTTCAGGCTGCGGAAGCCCCGGTCAACGTACGCCTTCGCTTTAGCCGCGTTGCGTTCCGGCGTGTCGATGAAGAGATAGCCCATGTAATCCACGGCGTCGCGGTACCGGCCGCCGAGCATGTCGCAGACGCTGGCGCCAAAGTACTTAGCCTTTATGTCGAGGAGCGCCATTTCCAGACCGGCGATGGCGTGATTGCCGGTGCGAAACCAGTGGATGACGTGCTCATCCATGCGGTGGAGCAGGAACTCGGTGCGCAGTGGGTCCTGGCCGATGAGCAGCGGACGCAACTCCGCGTCAACGGCGGTGCGAATCACGGGAATATGCGGTCCGGCGCACTCGCCGAGGCCGACGATGCCAGAATCGGTCTCGATCTCTACAATGAGCGCCGGCGCCGTGCCCCGCGTGCCGCCCGACCACTTGACGGGTTCGCTCAGCGGTACGCGCACGGCGGTAGATCTTACGTCAACAATCTTCATGGTGTGTGATGCTCTTGCATTGGTCTATCGGACGACAATTCGTAGTCTCAATGGGTCTAAGCTGGCAAGATTTGCCCCTTCGACAGGCTCAGGTCGAACGGAAAACGATACGGACAGTTAGTTTCAGGGCTATAGGAAACCGGCATGGACATTTCGTCTAAAGGTGAATGGAATTCAGCAAGGGCGGTCCCATTCTACGCGCAAATTGCCAATCCCCGTTGCACTAAGGGGCCTGCGCAAGTCCCTGTCGAGGCACGAAATTGCGTCTTAAGTTTCGCTTCTCAGTGCTTCCGTCATATAATGGTATATACCCACGCTCAGCCTACCACGACTCCCCCTCAGCTTGTTGTCTGCAACGCTCAGCCGCATACAGAAGGAAGCAACTGCTATGGCGACCTTTGACGTATCCCCGGTAGCGCAGGTTTGCAACCCCGTATCGAGTACGGGGCAGGCTCTGCGCCCACTTGTAGAAAGAAGCGATCCTCATGACAACCTTTGACGTAGTGCTCAAGGGAGGGCGCGTCCTCGACCCCGCGCAGGGCATCGACGCCACGCTGGACATCGGCACCAAGCACGGCCGCATTACCGCCGTAGAAGAAGACCTCCCGACCGACGACGCCTGGCTCGTGCTCGACGTCGCCGACCACTTTGTGACGCCCGGTCTCATAGACCTGCACGCGCACCTCTACTGGGGCGGCACCGATCTCGGCGTGCTGCCCGACCCGATGTGTCTGACCACCGGTGTCACCACGGCGGCGGATGCTGGCAGCGCCGGATGGGCGAATTTCACCGGCTTCCGTCACTTCATTGTGGGTCAGGCCCGTACGCGGGCATTCGCCTTCGTCAATATATCGAGCATCGGCATCACCGACATGCGTGTGGGCGAGAACCTCAACCTGTCCTACTGCGGGGTGGAAGACGCGATCAAGACGATCGAGGCCAACCGGGACGTGGCGATAGGGGTGAAGGTGCGCGTCGCCAAACCGATTTGCGGGCCCAATGGCTTGGAGCCCTTGCGCCGCGCGGCGGCGGTGCGCGATGCCACCGGCACGCGCATGATGGTGCACATATCCGACAGCGAACAGTATATGTCGGAGATTCTGCCGATCCTGAAACCCGGCGACATCATCACACATTGCTTTACGGGCAGAGGCAGGTTGATTCTGGACCAGCAAACGCGGGCGGTGCTGCCGGAGGTGCGCGCGGCCCAGCAAAACGGTATTGCCTTCGACGTGGGTCATGGGCAGGGCAGTTTTTCTTTTGAAGTAGCGCGGGATGCACTGGCCGACGGTTTCCTGCCGGATACCATCAGTACCGATCTCCACAATTATTCGTCCCATGCCACCGCGCAAAGCCTGCCCGACGTGATGTCGAAATTCCTTTACCTGGGGCGGGACGTCCCCGACGTGGTGGCGCGCACTACGCGCAACGCGGCGGCGGCCATCGACATGGCGGACTCTCTGGGGCACTTGCGGGTCGGCGGCGTTGCCGACATTGCGGTGCTCTGCGTCGAATCGGGGCCCTATCCCATGTTGGATGCCGAGGGCAACACGCGCACCGGCGAGCAACACCTGGAGGCAACCTACACGATACGCGCCGGCGAAGTGTACAACCAGACGGGACGGCCCGTGCGCCGCTGGTACGGGCCGCGTCCTCAGGAGGGATAGCATGGGCTTTGGGTTACTGGACAGATATTCTCTGGCGCTTCAGCGCCACACTGGCGCAGGCCGGAGTCCGGGAGGATATGTGAAGATGAATTCCTGCTTTGATCCGAGGAGAAGTCAGACTGGGTTCCGATGTAACAACGCCGAATTAACTTCAGCGAAAGGACGAAAAGTGCTTGCCAGTACATACTCTCATCTCCGTTGGATGGCCGGGCTCGCGGCGCTTACGCTTGCGCTTCTCTTGAGCGCATGCGCCGCTCAAGAGGGAACTGAGGCGTTGCAGTCCGACGAAACGAGCGCCACGGCGGAGGCAACTCCGGCAACGCAAGCCGCGTCGGATGGGAAGGAGCCTACGGCGTCTCCGGCAGCGCCGACAGTGACGAGTGGGGAAGAAATGCCGGCCGCGCGCATTACGGACATCCGCTTTGGACAGCATCCGGAATTCGACCGCCTGGTGATCGATTTCGCTACAGACGAAGGTGATGCCGGCGCGGTGCCCCATTGGCGGATCGAGAAAGCGCCCGGGGAGGGCGTGGTGCGGATTCATCTCCCAACCGTGATCGAGACCGCGTTCACCGACGCGCAACTGGCAGAGAAGCTCGACTGGTTTACCCAGGTGTATGTCGTCCGCGCGTCGGACCTCAGTCTGTTCGTGGACGTATTCATACCGATTGAATACCAGGTCCGCGTGCAGGAGTTGCGCGACCCGTTGCGGCTGGTCATTGACGTGGCGCCCGGCGGCAAGGAATCGTACGCACTGCCTGTTACCGCCAAGGACACGGTGCTCATTACGCCGCGACCCGGGGCAACTATCCAGGGAACATTGACGGTCAGCGGGTACTCGCGGCACTTCGAGGGAAATAACGTCATCATTCTGCAGGATAGCGACGGCAACGAGCTTGTCCGCGCCGTTGCCACCTCCACCGACTATATCGAGACGTGGGGCTCCTTTTCCGCCACGATTGCCGTCCCGAACCGCACGGGCGCGGGCAAACTGCTCGTCGGCGACTTCGACGCGCAGGACGGGGACTTTGAAGGCGTGACGATACCGGTGCAGTTCGGTGGCTCGTAAGCCGTCGGCAGACGGTCAGACAAATCGAGCCACGCAAGATGCGTGAGGACTACGCCCACAGGTACCCGTCGCTCCGGCGGTAGCACAGGCCCTTCGTCAGAGCCTGTGCTGAGCCTGCCGAAGTGCTCAGGACACGTTTGCAACCCCGTATCGAGTACGGGGCAGGCTCTGCGCCGACAGACGACAAAGACCTCTCTCCCTGGGAGACCTTTGCGTAACCACCTGTGGGCGAGAAACCTCTCTCCCTGGGGAAAGAAACCCCCTCTCCCAGGGGAGAGGGTTGGGGTGAGGGGAAAATTGGCTTTGTCCACAATGCCTGCCTGGATAGAGTTGGACGATTTCGTAGCAGAAAGAGGAAGTGATGAGCGAGCACCATTGGTTCGACGACTTGCAGGACGAGGATTTCTTGAGTTGGGCTTCTACCTTCGAAGAAGTGGAGAAAAGTGGCTGCGACACAGCGCTCTTCTGCATCGGCGCCATCGAGCAACACTCGTACCATATGCCCCTCGGCACCGACTGGCTGCTCGGTCTCTCCGGCAGCCGCTTGCTGGCGCGGGAGCTGGCCAAGCGCGGCCTGATCGTCTATCTCTTGCCGCCGATCCCCATCGGCACGTCGAGCGAGTTCCTCAATTACAAAGGGACTCTGAGCTTGGCTCCCAACACCGTGGCGTCGATTCTGCAGGACACCGCCGCCTGCCTCAAACGCCAGGGCTTCAAGCGCATGATCGTCACCAGTTCCCACGGCGGCAACTGGATTCTCAAGCCCACCATCCGCGAGCTCAATATGTGGGATCCGGACTTCCTCGTAATGTGGGGTGCGCCCGTGGGCGCGGGCGGTTCCGGCCCCGGCAAGGACCGGCACTCCGGCGAGAGCGAGACCTCCCGCCTCATGTACGCCTATCCCGAACTGATGCGTACGGAGAAGGTTGTCGACTCGTCTCCCGACCTTGGTTCTGAGTTCGTGGACATGATCCCAACGGAATACTACACGCCGAGCGGCGTGTGGGGCTTTCCCACCAAAGCCGACCGTGACGCTGGCGAGGAACGCACAAAGCAAGGGGTGGAGCGCCAGGCCGAATATATCATAGAGACCATTGCCAAGCTCGACGAAATGCGCCGCGAACACGAGCAGGGGTGATCAATCGCAGATCTTGGGCGCTAGGAACATAGGGATAGTTTCCCCAACGAGAGTCTCCGCGCTAGAGCGGAAGGGTCACCTGAAGGAGATCCGATCAGTGAGCCAGATGGAACCCTCAACTCCGGTGAAGCTAGGCCTTATGGAGGGCTACTCGCGCTGGGCAAAGAGCTACAACACGACGTGGAACACGCTCATAGCCACCGAGGAGGTGTACTCGCTCGACCTACTGGCTAGCCTGGAGGGTAAGACCGCGCTCGACGCCGGCGCCGGGACCGGTCGGTTCGCACTCAAGCTTGCACGGCGGGGCTGGCAGGTCACGGCCATTGAGCCCAATCCCGGTATGCGAGCCATTGCGCAACGCGCCGCGGCCCGTGAGCACATCCACATTGAGTTCGTGAGTTCCTCGCTAGAGGACGATGTGCCGGTCGAGTCCGCCGCCTTCGATCTGGTGGTGTGCGCGCTGACTCTGTGCCATGTCGCGAATCTCAGAGGCGCAGTCAGTGAATTCTACCGCATTATGGCGCCTGGCGCTCATCTGCTCATCACCGACGTACATCCCGACTTCGTCTCCTGTGGAATGCCGACACAGTTCGTCGAGGACGGCGTAACCTATCACCTGCCCAACGAGCCACATACGCGCGACGACTATCTCCAAGCTGTGACTGGTGCCGGACTCACCCTATCCGCCGTGCGGGACGTTCTCGGCTACGAGGTCCCAGGGGAGTTCGAGACTGAATTCATGCGCAAGAACTTCGGGTCAGTGAGTTTTGCCTTGATCGTCTTGGCACGCAAATGAAGATAAACACCGACGCCAGGCTCAACGAGCCCGTCTGTTGCGGGACGCTACCGTCATTTTGTAGGCTCTCTCGTGAGAACTCGTTGTGCTGTGGCCTGCCGGCTCTTGAAGTCTGCAAGTCTGGGAGCCCGCTCCCGTGCTTGTCTCAGCATCCGAACAGCGCTTATTGCTGTCCCTATGGTCAAGCTAGGTGAATATCCCAGTAACGTTGACAACTCAGTAATTTCCGCGCTACCGTGAATCAGGTTCATTAGGCCGTCTCAATGGAGCATGCCCTCTCATGGCGCAGCAATCCCACGTCTCCAAGGCCGTAATCCTCGTTGCCGGTCTCGGCACCCGGCTCCTCCCTGCCACCAAGTCCCAGCCCAAGGAAATGCTGCCCGTCGGCCGCAAACCGGTGGTGCAGTACGTGGTGGAGGAGATGGAGCAGGCCGGCATCAACCAGATTCTCTTCGTAACCGGCCGCAAGAAGTGGTCAATCGAAGACCACTTCGACCGCGATCCCGAACTGGAAGAGCGGCTCGGCAACGATGACCTGGAGTTGGCGGAGCGGCTGCCGAACTTCGATACGCTCCTCCACGTCTTCTACACGCGCCAGAGCGTGCAGACCGGCCAAGCGGATGCCGTGCGGCTCGCTCAGGAGTTCGTCGGCGACGAGCCGTTTGTCGTGGCTTTTGGCGACACCATTATCAAGGGCGGCAACCTCCTGCGCCGCATGATTGACAGCCATGCGCAGAGCGGCGCTGTCTGCACCATGGCCGTGGAACGCGTCGCGCCGCAGGATGCCCATCGCTACGGGGTCGTGAAACCAACCGGCAAGTCGGGACCTGACTTTGCTATCGAAGGCATCGTGGAGAAACCGCCGCGCGGCACGGAGCCGAGCAACTTTGCCGTGGTGCCCCGGTACATCATGAATA
>VXOZ01000290.1 GCA_009839775.1 Chloroflexota bacterium
GCCATCCTCATTACGGCGAATACTGGAAGCCTTCCAGCAATAGCGAGCATTGGCAGCATGTCATTGCGCCGGCGTACAACATGGGCGGGTGGTTCGATCTCTATTCCAAAGCCACCTTCGACAATTGGAACGAACTGCGCCTGCGCGGCAACTCGGCTGAAGCCCGGCAGAGTCAACTCATCATGGGGGCTTGGCCGCATGGGCTCTCAACCTCGCGGATTACGGGTCAAATAGACTTCGGCGCAAATTCAATGGTGGACCTGGATGCCGAGGAGTTACGCTGGTTCGACTATTGGCTGAAGGGAGAGCAGAACGGCATCCTCGACGAGCCTCCATTGCGGCTCTTCATCATGGGGCGCAACGAGTGGCGCAGCGAGCACGAGTGGCCGCTGGCGCGCACTGACTGGCAGCCGTGGTATTTCCATTCCCGGGGCGCTGCTAACACGTTGAACGGCGACGGCGGCCTCTCTCCCGAATTGCCGTCGGATGAACCGTCAGATAGCTATGCCTATGACCCGATGGCGCCGGTACCCACGCTGGGCGGCAATAATTGCTGCTCGCCGCACATCGTGCCATGGGGGCCGTATGACCAGCAGAATATCGAGATGCGCCAGGACGTGTTGTGCTACACGAGTGAGCCGCTAGAGGGCGAAGTAGAGGTAACCGGGCCGATCAAAGTCGTGCTCTACGCCGCTACCGACCGACTGGATACGGACTGGACGGCTAAGCTGGTGGACGTCCACCCGGACGGCCGCGCTATGAGCCTTTGCGACGGCATCGTACGCGCGCGGTTCCGCGAGGGGCGGGAAAACTCGTCCCTGGTTGAGCCCGGCAGGGTGTACGAGTACGAGATTGATCTTTGGGTCATCGGCAACGTGTTTCTTGCCGGTCATCGCATACGCGTTGAAGTCTCTTCAAGTAATTTCCCGCGTTTCGACCGCAATCTCAATACCGGAGCGGAGAACAACGGCCTTGAGAGTAACTGGGAGGTCGCACAACAGACTGTCCACCACAGCAGAGCATATCCTTCCCACATCCTGTTGCCCGTTATTCCTGCCTCGTGAAGCGCTTAGCTGAGCCGATCACGGCTAACGTGCCCAGACTCAAGATTTGCTGGGAGAATGCGCCGCACTGAGAATCAGATCGCGTGATGCGGCGGTGAGTTAGGTGTAGACGAGCCAAGGCAGCAGCTTGGCGCAGAGCGCACCACTCTCCTAAGCACCTTGCCACAGTTAATGTTCACGTGCCAGTGTACGCTCGATGCTTGCAATCCGGTCGTAGCGCGGGGGCTTGTCCCCCGCCTCTTGGCATCATGCGGCTTGCTAAACTGCATCGCCGCAGCAGATTGAGGGGGGGTTGCTGGCACTGTCCTTGATCGTGCGCTGCGCCCGCAGGTGGCAAACTTGCAGGCTACGGGGGAGAAGACGTCTGCGGGCGAGACGCCCGCGCTCCCGGCGAGATGCAAACCTGCGCTACCGGAAATGTAAGGCAATGAGAGTGCCATGTTCCTTGCCAAGAATGTTAATGCGACAACATTGGGGCTTGTCCCCTGCCTTCTTGGCGCGAAAAGTAAACACTATCTCAGGCAAGATGCTTAGCCGTAGAGGCGGTTTAGAGAGCGAGGTCTGTCTAGGGCAGGCAAGAGCGAATTGTGCGAAAGCAAGAGTAAAGGGAGCGGAGACATGTCTCCGCTCCCTTCTCTTTATTCCACAGTGAATAAATCCGGCCTGTCAGCGATCCTGGCGGTTAATGCGTTTGCGTAAGAACGTCGGCACATCGAGATCGTGCTCGGTGTCGACTTCGCCCATCTCCTCTTTGCCTATGGGAATGACAGAGGGCCGCTCCCCGGCGTCTGGGCCTCGCGGCTCGGCTGCGCCGCGCATGCTCGAGCGGCGCAAGTCTTGCTCATCGAAACCAGTGGCAATAACCGTGATTTGAATATCGGAACTCATGGTTTCGTCGATTACGGAGCCGAAGATGATCTGAGCGTCCGGGTCGGCGGCGTTAGAGATGATTTCGGCGGCCTGTGAGACTTCGTGCAGGCTCATGTCAGGACCGCCCGTGAAGTTCAGCAAGATGCCCTTGGCGCCGTCAATGGACATCTCAAGCAACGGGTTCGCCAAGGCATCCCGCACTGCGTCGGCGGCGCGGTTCTCACCACTGCCGTAGCCAATCGCCATGTAGGCAGTCCCGGAATTCTGCATGATTGCCTTGACGTCATTGAAGTCGAGGTTGATAAGCCCGGGCTGTGTAATGAGGTCTGAAATGCCTTGCACGGCCTGGCGCAAGACCTCATCGGCGAGGCGAAATGCCTCCGTAATGGGTGTATTCTTGGGGGCGATTTCCAGAATGCGGTCATTGGGGATGGTGATGAGCGTATCCACGTGCTCTCGCAGCTTCCGCACGCCCTCTTCGGCAATGCGCCTGCGTGGAACGCCTTCCCACGTAAACGGTCGTGTCACGACGCCAACCGTCAGGGCCGCGATATTGCGGGAGATTTCTCCAATCACAGGCGCAGAGCCTGTGCCCGTGCCGCCGCCCATGCCAACGGCGATAAAAACCATGTCCGAGCCGCGCAGGGCATCCTGCAACTCTTCGTAGGCTTCTTCCGCTGCCTTTTCTCCTACCGACGGTTGCCCGCCGGCGCCGAGACCCTTCGTCAGCTTGTCGCCAATACGAATGCGTCGCTCGGCCTGGGAACTCATCAAAGTTTGCGCGTCGGTGTTCACGGCGATAAACTCAACGCCGCTTACACCGCTTTGGATCATGCGGTCTATGGCATTGCCGCCGGCTCCACCGGCGCCAACGACTTTGATGTGTGCCCAGGATTCTTGGCGCTCCCTCGGATCCAATCTTCCCGCATCATCACTTGAACTCGAAGGAAGCCGAGAAATGCGGTTTTCTGTACCGTTTGCCATGCGCACCACCTACGTTACGTTAACTCATTGGAATGAACGGTCGCATGAGCGAACCAAGTCTCTCCGCTACCGAACCCAGGGCGGCACTCATCGGTCGCCGCACGCGCGCTCGCTGCAGCCGTGCGGCGTACATGGTGAGGCCGATACTGGTAGCAAACTCCGCTCGACACAAATACTCGTTCATTCCCCGCATTACGGGAACTACTCCTTGCCGCACAGGCAGGCCCAATACTGCTGACGCCAACTCTTCGAACCCATGCAACTCCGATCCGCCGCCCGTAAAGACCACACCCGCCGGCAAGACATCAAAATATCCGGTGCGACGGATCTCGTCCTTGATCAACTCTAGGATTTCCTCCATGCGAGCTACCACTATCATGGCGAGGTCTCGCTGCCGAAGCATCGTCCAACTGCCTGGGTAGAAGCCGGGCGCATCAATCTCGGTCTCGTCGTCCAATGCACCATCACTTACCGTAGCGTACTGCAACTTGAGCTCTTCCGCAACATCCTGGGGCAACTTTAACCCGTAGGATATGTCCTTTGTGATGTTAAGGCCGCCGAGCGGAATACTCGCAGTATGCCACGGCACGCCATCCGTATAAAGCGCCAGGTCCGTTGTGCCGCCCCCTATATCGACCAAGACGACACCAAGCTGCTTTTCCTGCTCCGAAAGCACTGCCTCCGCTGCTGCAAGCGCCTGGGCGGTGATCTCGCCGTCCACCGCAAGCTCGGCCGCATTGACGCAGGACGTCAAATTGCGGATCGGACCGACGCTGCCCGTAATCATGTGGACTTCGGCGCCAAGCACGTTTCCATACATGCCGGCGGGGTCGCGTATGCCTTCAGTGCCATCCAAAATGAATCCTACAGGAAAAGCCATGAGTATCTGGCGATCTTCCGGCAGGGAGGCCCTATGTGCCATCTCTAGGACATGGTCAATGTCGGCATGGGTGATAGCACCCTTCGCTTGCTTCACCACGGTTTCAACGCGCACAATTTGCGAACTGATGTTGCACCCGTTGACACTCAAGTGTGTCGCTAACGGCATATGACCAAGCGACTGCTTGAGATCTTCAAAGCAAGCGCGGATCGACGCCGTGGTAGCCTCCATGTCTATTATGGAGCCACGCGTTAGACCATGAGTCGATGCGATGCCTATGCCTACGATATTCGGAAAACCATCAGGCGCCGGGTCACACGCGATTGCACGAGTCTTGGTAGTGCCGACGTCAAGACTGATGATGAGGTTATTCTTGCCCACGTACCTTTACCTACCTGCGGGAAAAGAATGTATCTATTATAGCTTGGAGTCCCCTTTGCAGCAAATCCCAAATCGGGTAGCTGTCAAGTACCATTTCTCGCTTACTGCGGCTATGTTCGAAACGTCGGACTTCTGTTTGGCCGCACATCGATGACGTTCAAAATGCGTTGCCGCTCTTGTGCAAACTCGAGAACTGCCAATAACTCTTGGGTCTTTTCGACGATTCGATCCGCGCTTCCGTATTTGGCGACCCACCCCTCTTTTGCTTCCACCGATAGACCCTCAAGTGTTGAATACCGGAACGCAGTGATGCCAATTCCGGCATGCGACAACAGGTCCTTCAAGACGAAAGCCATCTGCACGGCGCTGGCGTCTACGAGGTCTCCGGTGCGCAGCGGTACGCCCGTGTTGTCGATAAGAGTTACGGTGAGATTTGGCGCGTCACCGCTGCCGAGTATCACGCCATCACGCGACACCAGAAACACATGGCCGCTGGCAATCCAACGCGCCTCCGGCTGCCGTTCCGCCATTTCGACAATTGCTTGGCTGGGCAATACGAGGAAAAGCCTTGCATCCGCCACCGGGGGCAGTTGCGCTATTTGCTGCGAGACCTGCTGGGGATCGAGCAAGAAAATCGGCTGTCCCACGAGCCCAGTGAACGACTGGATCTTTACGAGTGAGTCATTTCCCGCAAGCGTTGGCGGGGTAATACGCCGAATTGCAACTATGGAAACGTGAAAATCAGGTGAAGTAAGCGCCGCCCAGAGCGCCATTGAGACCGAGCACCCAACAAGCAGTGAGAACCAACGGTGACCGAAGGTTCCTATGCCTTTGCCTAAGAAGCGGATGAGCCGTCCCAATGCGCCAAACTTGACTAGTTTTTCAGGTCTTTGTACTCGTGTTGCCATCGAGCTATTCTTCCCACTCGCCAAAGAGTTCGATTTCCCGTTGCAGGCTAATGTGCAAGCGGGACTTGACCGCTTCTTCGATTTCTCGAATTAAGGCAAGTACGTCGTCCGCAGTTGCAGAACCGCCGTTTATGATGAAATTGGTGTGCAATGCGGAAACGTGGGCTCCTCCGCTCTCTTTGCCGCGCATACCCGCCTCGTCGATCAGCTTCCAAGCGCTGTGCCCGGCAGGATTCCTGAAGACCGATCCGGAGCTTGGCGCAGTGGGTTGCGTGCGTTGCCGCGTCTCCAGCCGGCTTTGCATCGTGGCCAGAATGCGGTCTGCGTCTCCCGGCGTTAAGCGCATTTCGGCACCGAGCACCACCGCATAGCCAGGTTGCTCCTTGAGCGTGCTCGTGCGGTAGCTATAGCGCAGCTCATCCGGGTACATCCAACGCTCTCCGTAGCGATCCAAGACCTTGGTACGCACGACAGAATCCGCTGCCGTCCAACCGTATGCACCGGCATTGTTCACCACTGCTCCTCCTACGGTTCCCGGAATGGTAGCGGCGCCCTCAAGACCGGAAAGTCCCAGGCTGGCGGTCCAACGCGCGGTACTGATGAGGGAGCATCCTGCATCGGCCCAAACTGAAACGCCGTCAGCACATAACTTCCGATCACCACCGTGGTTGCGAATAACCAACCCACGAAAACCGGCCTCCGCGGCAATAAGATTTGTCCCATCACCAATGACGCGAAAGGGAATTGCCTGCGTGTAGGCTTCTGTGGCGACAAGGCGCAATGCCTCCTGAGAGCGGACGCGAATCAAGAGGTCTGCCGGCCCCCCAACCCGCACTGACGTGTGCTTGGCCAGCGGCTCGCGCCATACCGGCTTCAGACCGAAGGACGCTTGCAGCGCGCTGGCGGCAATGGTCGCCAATTTGCCTTCAGACGGTCCCTCGGTTGGAGTCTCGTATCGCACGATAGTAGCGCTCACAGTTGTGATTCCATTGGTATGCGCGTGTGCAGGTATTCGAGCAGCGGATCGCACAGTTCAGTGACGTCTCCGGCGCCCATGACGATGACCAGGTCGCCCGGCTCTACCAGTTGCATAACCTGAGCCAGCGCATCGCTCAGCGTCGCCGCATACGTAGCATTGCTTGGTCTGGTTATGGCTCTGGCCAAGTCTTCACACGTGCGCGTCGCCGGTTCTTCGCGACCGACCGGTTGGTACGTTTCTACCAGAATGAGTCGGTCCGCGCCGCGGAATGCCTCGCTGAACTCGGCAAAGAGGTCAGCCGTGCGACTGCGCAGGTGGGGCTGAAAGACGCAGAGTATCCGACCATCGTGCCACTCTCTGGCTGCGCGCAGCGATGCTCGGACTTCCGTAGGATGATGGGCGTAGTCATCCACCAGGGTTACGTCATTAATGCTCCCTTTGCATTCAAAGCGGCGCTTAACACCACGAAAATGGCTGAGTGCCAGCGCAACAGAGCCTGCGGGGATGCCAAGAGCATCGAGCGCCGTCACACAGGCCAAAGCATTCAACACGTTGTGGACTCCTGGAACGCTTAGAGAAAGGCTAAGGCGTTGACCCAAGGCGCTTTGGAGCGTTGCTTCAAACCCGTTTCCTCTACGGGGCGAGAGTCCGGTGCAAACCCAGTCCGCTTTGCCGCGCAAGGACCAGGTTTTTAATTTGCCGTGTGCCGTGGCGGCGACGCGGCGGCAGGCGGCGCTGTCCGCATGCGTTGCAACGATGCCGTCGCTTGGCAGCTTGTCTACGAAAGCACGGAAAGCGCTCTCTAAACTCTCCACCGAGCCGTAGGTATCGAGATGATCGGCTTCAACTGCGGTTATGACTGCAACGGTAGGAAAGAGCTCGAGGAAAGCGCGGTCAAACTCGTCCGCCTCGATCACCATCATCGTGCCCGTGCCCCAATGGGAACTGTACGGGAAGTTCTGCGGCTCGCCCCCTATCATGAATGATGGGTCCTGCTTGGCAACACGCAAGGCATGCGTAATCATCGCAGTCGTCGTGGTCTTGCCGTGCGTGCCGGCGATCGCGATAGTAGTTTTTCCAAGTGAAAAGGCTCCTTGCAACACTGCCCGCTTGACCGTTGGGATTCCTTCTTGCTGCGCGGTTGTCAGTTCAGGATTGTCGGACGCAATGGCAGAGCTGAAGACTACCAAATCAGTTCCGATTGCGTTGGCGGCCTCGTGCCCGATTGCCACAGTCACGCCGATGTCGCGCAGCGCTTCAAGGCCGGCGGAGTCTGCCACATCTGAGCCACTGACCGTATGTCCCTGCGTTGTGAGCATGCGCGCGATTCCTGACATAGCGGCGCCGCCCACCCCGATCAGGTGGACCCTGCGGGGGCCTGCGTCCAGGAATTGCGCTAGCTCATGCGCGTTCATACGGTGCCTCTATGGTTGCGGACCGCTATCGGGATTGGCGACCCAGCGACTACCACTCTTGCTCTTCGCTACGTTTTCTGTTTGCGTCGAGATGTTGAGGAGGATTCCCATAGCAATCGAACTCGCGAGCAGCGATGATCCTCCCGCGCTAATAAAGGGGAGTGGGATGCCGGTGAAAGGCAGCAAGCCTGTCACCACCGCCATGTTCAGTAACGCTTGTCCGAAGAGTCCGCACGTTAGTCCGAGAGCGAGCAACTGGCCAAACATGTCGGGTGCCCTGGCGGCAACATTGA
Source organism: Chloroflexota bacterium (assembly GCA_009839775.1). GTDB lineage: Bacteria > Chloroflexota > UBA11872 > VXOZ01 > VXOZ01 > VXOZ01. The sequence goes on from VXOZ01000290.1 coordinate 7,775, forward strand.
ATCCGCGCCAAGCCAGCAATACATAAAGCGCAAGCACCGCGAGTGTGCCGATGAGCCCTAGCTCTTCGCCAATTACGGCATAGATCGTGTCGGTATGCGGCTCGGGCATGTAGAAGAACTTCTGCATGCCCCGGCCGAGGCCGACACCGGTTATCTTTCCCGAACCGAAGGCGAGGAGAGCCTGGAAGTTGTGGTGTGCAAGATTGTCTTGATACTGGGGGTTGAAGGGATCAAGAAAGGCAGTGAGCCGCTGCAGACGATATGGGTGCAGAATGATGGCATACCAAGCGGCAAGGGAGCCTGCGCCAACGAAGCCGATAAGGTAGAGAAGCGGAATGCGGGCCGCGACGAGGATCGGCATCCCAATAATCAGAATCATGACCGCCGTGCCAAGGTCCGGCTGCTGCGCGACAATTGCGGCGAGAAGTCCCACCAGCAGTATAGGCGCCAAGAAGTAGACGAGCCTTTTGACGCCTGTCTCGTGTCTTGCGAGGGCCTGGGCGAGGTAGAGAGCGATAGCGGGCTTGGCGATTTCGCTGGGTTGCAGGCTCACGGGTCCCCAGCGTATCCAGCGCACTGAGCCCCGTGCCAAGTAACCAATATCGGTAACCGCCATCAATACCAACACCATTAATACGGCGGCCAAGAGCCAGAAGGTAAGATTAAGGCCGAAGAACTGAATGCGAAAAAACCAGTGATAGTCAATCCGCATCATGATGAACGCCGCTGCAAATCCAACAACCAGAAACAAGAGCTGGCGACGAAAATAGAAGTGCGGATCGCCTGTCTCTGCATAGGCCACGGCAATACTGGCGCTATATATGGCAATGAGCCCAACTAAGGGTAATGCCAGCATCAAGACTGCCAGGGGCACGTCCGGCCAGTGCGTGCGCTGCGCGTCGTCAGCCCTACTCGCGGAAATCGGTCCGGGCAGGATTCGTAGCATTGGTGTTAGTTTGTGTCCTCACGCGCGATCGTCTGCTGGGATGTTGATGGCGGGATGTGGTAGTAGCGGAAGAGCTCGGAAGCGATTGCGCGAAACACGGGCGCAGCTACCAGAGATCCCCAAGGCTCAACGGTCGGATGATCGATCTTGACCAGAATGACGAACCTAGGATTCTCCACGGGGCCAAAGCCGACGTATGAGGCAATCGTCAGGTCTTCGTGGTACCCGCCCGTTTCCAGTGGGATCGATGAGGTCCCAGTCTTGCCGGCGACCTCATATCC
>VXOZ01000450.1 GCA_009839775.1 Chloroflexota bacterium
TTCCACGTAACCTCAATGTCGACGAAGATCGCAATGACGTGGCACGACAAGAGAGCCTTACTTTCATGCGGAGGTGGCATGCCTAACCCCGCCACCTTAGTTTCGAGCGCACCTCAATGGCAACAAGCACCTGTTCCATGGCGCCAGGCCCGTTGCCACAATTGGGTATCCGCACGTATGTACGGCGCTCGCCAACTGCCGCGTAACCACATTTTTCTCACAAGAACAGAGCCTGCTGTAGCAACTTGCCAAACGCGTCCTAGTTCCGCAGTTTCCACAAAGCGGCACTGGAATGCATGGGATAGGCAAACCAGTGAAAAGGCAGTCCTTACTCTCTTCAAGTTCTTCCCAATTCAGTCGGGGTTCGACTGATGGCTCCCGACATTGAACGCACGTTTGGAGCGGCACGCTTTGCACAATAGAACCTTAATGTCCGAGCGGTTGCTTGATGCAGCCAGTAGCAGAAGACTATGGAAATTGACGCGATAGACACTTCCGCGGAGTTCTAGCATGTCAATGCGATCGCGGTACGCGTGGAAGACAAGCTCTCACCGGATACCCCGCCGGCTGCTCCTGAAAGTCGCTGCCGTGCCAGTTGCGGGCGTGGCAGGGGGATCGGCGTTTGGCGTCTTGCGCTCCCAGGCTGCACGGTACGCGCTACCGGGGACGTTTATTGGTTCCGTGGACATTTCCGGTTTGTCGATGACGGAGGCAAGTGCGCTGGTTGCGGCGCAGTGGCAAGACTACCTCCACAGCCCAGTAGTCTTCGGCTACGAAGAAGCCATGTGGACACCCACAGCCACGGAGATCGGTCTTATCGTAGAAATCGAAGAAGCAATTCGCGCGGCCTTTGCTCGTGAGCGGCGGCGCATGTGGTACTGGTTCTCGGGACTGAGTGCGCGCAACCAGGTTGATTTGCCGATATTCTTGAACTCTACGGTGGCCTTGGATTTCTTGAATGTTATTGCACAGCAGATCGACCGCTCGCCCGAAAACTCAACGCTGGAGCGCCAGACCAACCGGGTGCGCGTTGTGCCCGGTGCCGATGGCAAGCAATTAGACCGCGAAGCTACATTAAGGCTGATGAAACTGCCGTCCGATCCACCCCAGCGTCAGACGGTCAACTTGCCTGTAATGACTCTCGTGCCGTCGATCACATTGCAAATGGCCGAAGAGACAAAGTCAGTGTTCGATAAGCTTGTTGCCCAAGGTCTGCGCTTCGAGCTTGCAGGTGACGGCTGGGAAGTACCAGGGAGTACGTTGACACCCTGGTTGCAGATTCACCAAGACCCGGAAGAGCGCCGCCTGGCAATCATGGGAGACCCCAAGCTACTTCAAGAGTGGCTAGACGAGGTTGCCAAAGAGGCAACGCGGCCTCCCACAAACGCACGCTTCACCGTCCGCGATGAAGCAGTGCACCTACAGGAGCCGGCCGCGCAGGGGTATCAAACCGATTCCGATGTGCTTCTCGCAACCGCGCAGGCTGCCATCGAGCAAGGTATTACGGCGCTTTACCTCCCGGCTCAGGTCCGAGAGCCGATGTACACAGCGCAGAACATGCACAACTGGGGGTTTGAGAACGTTATTGCGGAAGGTGTTTCCTTATTTGCCGGGTCTCCGGTTGAGCGCGCCCACAACATCGCCCATGCAGCCTCCAAGCTCCACGGCTACGTGATCCCGCCGGGAGAGACGTTCTCATTCCTAAACGTACTGGGCCCGATCACGCGCGACGACGGCTACCAATCCAGTCTGATCATCTTTGGCGATCAGACGGTGCCGGGCGTCGGCGGCGGTGTTTGTCAGGTCTCGACGACCATGTTCCGCGCGGCATTTTGGGCCGGCCTGCCGATCATGGAACGCAACCAGCACTCCTACCGGGTCGGCTACTACGAGCGTGACGGGAGTCCGCCGGGGTTCGATGCCGCGGTCTATGATCCGGGTGTCGACCTCAAATTTGTCAACGATTCGGAACACCCTATCCTCATCCAAACGCACGTTGACGAAGAAGCCATGGAGCTCAAGTTCGTGTTTCACGGTCGCAGTCTAAACCGATGGGTGCGCATGCTACCTGCCGTCGCCAAGAACTGGGTGGAGCACGGCCCGCCCTTACCGGACAAAGAGGACCCTGATCTTCCTCTGGGTGAGCGTTTGCAGATCGAGTGGGCAGTGGACGGCGTAGATGCTGAGATTCACCGAGAGGTCGTGATCGAGGGAAAGTCCCACATCGACCGGTTTCGCAGCCGCTACCGGCCGTGGCGAGAGCGCTGGCTCGTTGGCACGAAAATCGTGCCGCCGGAGGAGCAACCGGGCCAGGTGCCGCAGCTACCCGGGTGAGCGCACTGTCTCACCTCACTCGCATTGAGACTTGCCGTTCCTAACGCGTATCTGGTACCCATCCCTACAGTGACCGGGCACGTTCTTTTGCCTTGCCGGCATTCTATCCGCGCCGCCTTTCTCTCTTCCCTCACTTTGGACTCACTGGTCTAGCTTTGCTGAGGCTGGGCAGCGGGTGCACGTGACTCTTGCCGGGCGCGTCCCACCGTCGGTCCGATGTCTTGTTCCTTACACGCAAGATCAATGCAGCGAGCGTTGCATCAACACTGCGCAGAGAGTCTTGTCAGGATTCTTGCTGCAGATCCCTGCGCACGTCGTTTAGGAGCGAATTGTATTCTGCGCGGAATCCAAGCGGAATCCAAACAGACGAGGTCCGTGAGTTTCGTGCTCTCTACTCTCTTGTATTCCAAGCCGTGCTTCCTGTAAGTTCCCACCGATTTGGGAATAGAAACACGTGAGCGTATGGAGGATCAGAATCCAGAGAATTTCGCCAAGAAACAGCATTGATTAGTTGCGTACGGCGGGAGCTTGTGATATGTTTCACGTGGCAATTGCCTCTGACATGAGGAGCGCCAATGTCTGGGTCTCCGAGGGGAAAAGCGCCGCAGATGGCGATCAGACGCCTCTCAATGTACTATCGTACATTGGCTGCGCTGCGGGAGCAGGGAGTGGAGAGCATCTCCTCCGAGCACCTTTCTGCCTTGACCGGTTCCACTGCTGCCCAGGTCCGCCGCGACCTTGCCTATTTTGGGAGCTTCGGTCGACGCGGCGTGGGGTATGAGGTGCACTCGCTCCAGACTCATGTGCAGAAGATCTTGGGTATTGGCGAGGGCTGGCCCATGGCACTTATCGGCGTTGGCAATTTGGGCTCCGCACTCTTGGCATATGATGGTTTCCCGCGTCAAGGCTTCCGCATTGTCGAGGCTTTCGATTCCGATCCACGCCGCGTCGGCACGGTAATTCGTGACGTGGTCGTGAAGCCGATGGACCAGATCAAGGAAACCATTCAAGCGCGCCACATTGTCATGGCGCTGTTGGCCGTGCCCGCAAAGGCGGCCCAGGGCGTTACCGAGCAACTCGTCGCTGCCGGGGTGCGCTGCTTGCTGAACTTCGCACCCGTTACCCTAAAGGTGCCTCCTCACGTCCACTTGGCCAGTGTCGATCTCTCGATCGAGGTAGAGTACCTCTCATACGTGCTGAGAGAAAGTGTGGCAGAAGGCCAGGCAGCGGAAGGCGCCTGCTCAGATGTACCGCGTGCGCTGTCTGGTTAGGACGTGCACCGGAACGCGGTTGTAAATGAAGGACAATTCGTTCATTATAAGACCGGAGCGCGACTGATACAGGCATAGCTGAGGGCAAGAAGATAGCAGATGGAGTATTACGTCGGATATATTCCGTTTCTGGTGACCTTCGTCGCGGCATCCGCATTCGGGATTGTCTCGCTGGCCCTTGCCTCCATCCTCCGGCCGAAGTTTCGGCCCGGACCCCTGCGCACAGTTCCCTACGAGTCGGGGATTGGCCCAAGTGGCGTGGTGGGCGATACCCGCGGCAAGCACGGGGTGCACTTCTACATGGTCGCGATTGTCTACGTCGTCTTTGACCTAGAGCTTGCCTTTCTCTTTCCATGGGCCGTAATCATAGGGTCTCTCGGCCTCTTTGGCCTGGTTGAAATGGCAATCTTCATTGCAATCTTGCTGGTTGGCTACATTTACGCCTGGAAGAAAGGAGCGTTCGATTGGGGGCTATAGAAGATACGCTAACACTGCCCGCTGCCGGGCAAAAGACGGGTGCTTCCGGCTTCGTGCTTGCCTCCGCTGACCAAATCCTGAACTGGGGGCGCGCAAACGCGTTGTGGCCCATGACGTTCGGCCTCGCGTGCTGCGCAATCGAGATGATGGCGCTCTTCGCCTCGCACTATGACATGGACCGCTTTGGCATGGCGCCGCGCGCCACACCGAGGCAGTCTGACGTCATGATCGTGGCGGGTACGGTGACCAAGAAGATGGCTCCCATAATACGCAACCTTTGGGAACAGATGGCCAGGCCGTGCTGGGTGATTGCGCACGGCAATTGCGCTACATGTGGCGGGCCGTACCGCTCCTATAGTGTGCTTCAGGGTGTAGACCTCGCCGTGCCCGTAGACATCTACGTGCCCGGTTGCCCGCCGCGACCTGAGGCGCTGCTGGAAGGTCTCATGCTCTTGCAGCAGAAGATCAAACAGGGCGAGTGGGCCGGCGCGGAAGAGGCGCTGCTCACCGCGCGCGCGGCTGCGGGCGCGAAGGAGTAAGTGTTTCCGTGAGCATTCCGCCGCCAGTCGCCGCTGATCTGATCCACGAACGTGTGAAAGCCGTCTTAGGCGATAGAGTCATTGCCGCCAACTCTCTCCGCAACTACCTGACTATTGAAATCGCCGCTACGGACCTGTTGGCGGTTGCAATGGCGCTGCGCGACGACCCCGAGCTAAGGTTCAACTTTTTCGGTGATGTCACGGCAGTACATTGGCCCGGCGAATCGCAAGAACTGGAAGTCGTCTACCATCTACGCTCAATCCCCGCTAATCGACGCATCCGCATCAAAACGCGCATAGCCGCACATGAGTCAGTAGAATCGATGGCGCAGGTCTGGCCGGGCGCCGACTGGCCGGAACGCGAAGTCTACGATCTGATGGGCGTAAACTTCGTCAATCATCCCGACCTCCGGCGCATCCTCATGGATGAGGACTACGAGTATCACCCCTTGCGCAAGGACTTTCCGCGCGAGGGGCTTTAGTCGAGTGAAGCACTACCTCAGGAGTAGTGAGAGCGTCACATGGCGACTGTAGAGATTGAACGCATTGCCGGTGAAGATGATTCAGGACTGATCCTGAACATGGGGCCGCAGCATCCCAGTACCCACGGCGTGCTGCGCGTCGTCCTGAAGATGGACGGTGAGTACATTGAGGAAGCCGTACCCATCATTGGCTACCTGCACCGCGGCACGGAAAAGATCGCCGAAAGCGAGACGTATACCCAGATCCTGGGGTACACGGACCGCATGGACTATACCGCCGCGGCTTCCAGCAACCTTGGCTGGCTGGTGGCTGTGGAGACGCTTGCCGGCATCGAGGTGCCGGAACGCGCGCAATGGCTGCGCTGCATCGTCGGCGAACTGGGGCGTCTGGCGGGACATCTCGTATGGATCGGCACCCATGCGCTAGACATCGGCGCCATGTCGGTATTCCTCTATGCCTTTCGCGCCCGCGAACGCGTTTTGGAGCTTTTTGAAGAACTCTGCGGTGCGCGCATGACACACAGCGTGATGCGTCCCGGTGGCTTTCTGGAAGAGCCGCGCGAGCCCTTCTACGAGAAGCTAGAAAGTTCACTGGACTACTTCATCAAGGAAATCAACCAGTTTGACAAGCTGCTCAGCAAGAATGACCTCTGGCTGGGCCGCACCGTGGACGTAGGCGTGATATCCGGCGACGACGCCATCGCGATGGGGCTGTCTGGCGCTTGTTTGCGTGGCTCGGGGGTGGAGTGGGACATCCGCAAGGCGGAACCATATGCCGCCTACGACAAGGTGGAGTTCGACATCCCAACCGGCACCGGCAAAGGCGATGTCTATAGCCGCTACCTGCTGCGCCTTGAGGAGATGCGCCAGAGCGTGCGCATCATGCGTCAGGTAATCGAGCACTTGCCACCGGGCCCCGTGATGACCGATGACGCACGTGTCGCCCGACCGGACACGCCGCGTCTCTATACAGACATGGAAGCGATGATCAACCATTTCTGGATGTACATCCACGGATTCCCGGTGCCGCGGGGCGAGACGTATGTCGCGATCGAAGCGCCCAAAGGCGAACTCGGCTTCTATGTGGTCAGCGACGGCAGTGGCAAACCGTACCGTATGCACGTGCGCTCGCCTTCCTTTGTCAATTTGCAGTCATTGCCGTACCTCGTGAAAGGACGGCTCTTGGCTGACGTGGTTTCGGTGATTGGTAGTATAGATATTGTGCTCGGTGAAATTGATCGCTAGATCCAGGATTGGGATACAAGCAAGCGAGTTTAGTTGTTGGCACGGCTGAGAAGAGGGAAGCATGCCGGTAACACTTACAGTTGACGGTCAAGAGGTGACGGTACCTGACGGTTCCACAATCCTCGATGCCGCGCGCAAAGCCGGCATCTACATTCCTACGCTGTGCTTCGATACTTTTCTCAAGCCCTACGGCGCGTGCCGCATGTGCGTCGTGGAGGTTGAACGCGCGCCGAAGCCGCTCTCTTCCTGTAATACCATGGCCATGGACGGCATGGTGGTGAGCACAAAGACCGAACCCGTGGTGCATGCCCAACAAGGCATCATGGAAATGACCCTGCAGCACCACCCGCTGGATTGTCCTTATTGCGACAAGTCGGGTGTCTGCGACCTGCAGCACACCGCCTACGAGGTGGGGGTGTACCGCAGCAAGTTGGGCAGCGACAATCCAAACGAGCCCGACCATGAATTCAGCCCTTTGATTGAATGGGACCCGAATCGCTGCATCTACTGCGGCAAGTGTGTGCGCATCTGTGACGAACGCGTTGGGGATAGCGCGCTTACCTTCAACCTACGCGGCTTTCATAGCTACATTGGGACGCAGTTCGATGAGCCGTTGGACTGCGTGGAATGCGGTGAGTGTATCGAAGTGTGCCCGGTGGGCGCTTTGCTGAGCCGCCCGTTCATGCACAGCGGCCGGGCCTGGCAAGTGCACCAGAGTGAGTCGATTTGCAACCACTGTAGCGTCGGCTGCCAGATGCACGTTGAGACGCGCATGGGCGAGGTATTGCGCACGAAAGCGAACCCCGCGCTCCGCGATCAAACACCGGTCAACACACGCGACCGCGGTCCCGGGGACGGCATGCTCTGCACGCGCGGTCGCTTTGGCTACGACTACATTCACGACGATGGGCGCGTGAAGCAGCCGCTCATTCGCCGGAACGGCGCGTTGGAACCGGCAAGCTGGGATGAAGCGCTTACCTTGGTGGCGGAACAGATTGCCGGGGCAAAGTCGCAGCACGGGCCGGACACGATCGCAGCTATTACGTCCGGGCGTCTCTCTGACGAAGAAAACTATCTGGCCTCGCGTCTCATGCGAGAGGTTGTAGGCACCAATAACATTGACAGCACCGAGCGCTGGACGTTCATTCCCACCCTCAAGACGCTAGGACCCGCCGCCTTTAATTTCAGCATTGCCCAAATGGAGCACATGGATGCTTTTCTGGTCGTGGGCGGCGACATCATGGAGAGCCACGACGTGCTCGGCATGCGGATGCGGCAGTGGGTGCGCGACCAAGGCAAAGCGCTTATTCAGGTCAGCAGTCTGCCAAGCAGACAGGATAGCCGCTTCGCGCAACGTGTACTCCGTGTGCGGCCGGGAACCGAGGAGCATCTTGTTCAAGGACTAGCGGCCGAGCTCTCGCGCCAGTCCAGTAACGGCAGCGCGCCGGAGGAGTTACGCGGCTACGACCTGGAGGCTGCTGCCGCCGACACCGGAATTGAACCGGCAGAGTTGAGTGAGACCGCTGCGCAACTCGCCCAGGCGGGCAGCGTCGGTATCGTGTGGGCGCTCGGCAACTGGCTCATTGGCAGCGCCGGAAACTTTGCACAAGCGGCGGCCAATCTTGCTTTGGCATTGCCGGAAGCCCATCTTTTCCCGCTCGCCGCCAAGGCAAATTCCCGGGGCCTCGTGCAAATGGGCGCGGGAGCCGACATCTTGCCGAATTTCCGCAGCGGTGATGACGCCCAGGCCCGCAGCGCATTGGGCAGACTGTGGGACGTGGTGCTGCCCGAATCGCGGGGCCTCACGCTCGATGACCTCTTGTCCGGCGCTGATGTCTCCGTGCTCTACATCATTGGAGAAGACGTGGTAGCGAGCGCGCGTGATAGGCAGAAGGCACAGGCACTCCTCGATCGTGCCGGCTTCGTGGTGGTGCAGGACCTCTTCGTGAACAGCACGGCGGCGGAGCATGCCGACGTAGTCTTGCCTGCGGTCAGCTTTGCCGAAAGGACCGGAACCTACACTAATCTTGAAGGCCGCGCGCAGCGGGCGCAGGCGGCAATTCCCCCCGTGGGAGAAGCGAAAGCCGATTGGCAGATCTTCACCGAACTCGCGTTGCAGCTTGGCGCGCGGTGGACGTACAAGAATTCGGACTCAGTTGCCCAAGAGATTGCCGCAGCGCTGGCAGACATCCCACCGACGCACAGCGCACCAGGTTTTGGCTGGCAGGACCTACCGGAGCTGTCAAGTGTGAATGGCGACGGCAAACTGCTCTTGGTGACCCAAGATCATCTATTCGTGCCCGGTGTTACCGGCCGCTACAGCAGCAACCTACGCCGTTTGGTGGAGGAGCCGGTTGCTGAATTGCACCCGGCGCAACTTGAGCGCCTTGGCGTAAGCGACGGTGAGAAAGTAGGGATTCAGGCAAACGGAGCGGACGTGACCGTTACGGCGAAAGCAAATGACCGTTTGGCGGAAGACGTGGTCTACCTTCCCGTTGGCTTCCCGGACGCGCCGGTAGGAGCATTGCTGGGCGCGGAGGCCACGGTTGCGGTATCGGTGCGTGCTGCCGCTGCGGCAGCCGAAGCTGGCTCGGCGCAGCCGCGAGCTAGGAATGAGACATGAC